>JABURS010000035.1 GCA_014762505.1 Chromatiales bacterium
TCACCATCCTCGCCCGCAAGCTCGCCCGTATCGCCTTCGCCATCCTCAAAAACGGAGCCGACTATGTGCCGCGAAAACCTTGTCTTGCGACATAGAATCTCCTACAGCCAATACCAAGTTTCGTAGGAGCGCCGCGAGGCGCGATCAGGGGCGGCACTCCGCCCAAACATGGCCATCGCAGCTCGCGCAGCAGCGTTAGGCGTAGGAGCCGAGCCCCCTCGGCGATTATCTAGCGCGCCAGAACCCCATCGGCCAGAGGGCTGGCCTCCTACATCAATGAACCACCCCGGGCACCACCTCTGCCGATACTGCCTGCGGGGGTTCCTGGTATTCCGGCACCAGCGTCCGCAGCCGTGCCTTGAGGGTGTCCACGTCACGCTCCTGGCAGGCGCCGAGCAGCTCGGCCAGCTCCTCGCGCAGCACCGTCCACTCGGTCTTGCGGGCCTCGGCGAGCAGAATCTTGGGATGGCTGGTGCCGATGAGGTTCTCCGAGCCGTGGAACAGCTCCTCGTAGAGCTTCTCACCGGGCCGCAGGCCGATGTACTCGATGGCGATGTCCACCTCCGGCTCACGGCCGGCCAGGCGGATCATCTGCCGGGCCAGGTCCACGATCTTCACCGGCTCACCCATGTCCAGCACGAAGATCTCGCCACCCTTGCCCATGGCCGCCGCCTGCAGGATCAGGCTCACGGCCTCGGGGATGGTCATGAAATAGCGGGTGATCTCCGGATGCGTGACGGTGATCGGCCCGCCCGCCTCGATCTGCTTGCGGAAGAGCGGCACCACCGAGCCCGCCGAGCCCAGCACGTTGCCAAACCGCGTGGTGATGAAGGCCGTACTCGCACGCTCGTTCAGCGTCTGACAATAGATCTCGGCCGTACGCTTGCTGGCACCCATCACGTTGGTGGGGTTCACCGCCTTGTCGGTGGACACCAGCAGGAACTTGCGCACCCCGTATTCCACCGCCAGGTCCGCCACCACGCGGGTGCCGAAGACATTCGTCTTCAGCCCCTCGGCCGGATTCTCCTCCACCAGCGGCACATGCTTGTAGGCCGCCGCATGCAGCACTACGTCCGGACGGAAGGTCTCGAAGATCCAGCGCATGCGCGCCTCGTCACGCACGTCGCCCAGCAGGGCCGTGACCTGCCGATCACCCTTGTACTGATTAATCTCCTGGTCGATCTGGTACAGATTGAACTCACCGTGATCCACCATGATCAGCTGCGCGATCTCGTAGCCACACACCTGCCGACACAGCTCCGAACCGATCGAGCCACCGGCACCCGTCACCAGCACGCGCATACCATCCAGAAAACCATGGATACTGGAATCATCCAGCTGAATGGCCTGGCGCCCCAGCAGGTCGTCGATACGGATCTCGCGCAGACGCGTGACATCGATATCGCCATGGGCCAGCTCGGCCAGTGAGGGCAAGGTCACACAGCGCAACTCGAGGCTGGCACAGGTCGCCACCACGGGGCGGATCAGGGCCGAACTGGCAGATGGCATGGCGATCAGCACCACATCCACACCCTCACGCCGGGCCACTGCCTCCAGATCACGCAATGCACCCAGAACGCGCACTCCCTGCAATTCCTTGCCTTTCTTGCCCGGATCGTCGTCTAGAAACCCTACCGGATGGTATCCATCTCGACGCAACAGGTCGCGGACCAGCATCTCTCCAGCAGAACCCGCTCCAAGTATCAGCGCACGATTCGTCGCCTCGCGCGTCAACTTCAGCTGATGATCCTTGAACCAGCGATAGAGCAGGCGCGGCCCCGTCAGCCCCATCAAGAGAAACACCGGATAGAGCAGAATCACTGAACGCGGTACGCCTTGCAGATGCAACAGCAGAAAATGCACAGCAAAGGTTGCGCCTGCACCCACCGCCACCGCCTTCAATATGCGCACCAGGTCCGGGATGGAGGCGAAGCGCCAGATGCCGCGATAAAGACCGAACAGCCAGAAACAGGCAAGCTGCACAGGCAAGGCAATCGACATGATCAACAAGACACCAGCAACCTGGCCCTGTGGCATCACCTCAAAATTGAAACGAACCAGGTAGGCCAGCAATAACGCCAGCGGAACCCAGGCCGCATCATGGAGCAAGGCCAAGAATCGCTTCAGAGTAGCCCAGCGTTGCTTTTGTTTGCGCATTTCCTGTTATCCATGATCGCCTTGCCCTGAAAAGGAAGATTATAGTTACCGTACGATACGGTCACCAGAACCCTTTCCAATCACAGTCATGATGATGTAGCCGAAATAGGACTTGAGTGTGAGATTCGCCAGCATCGCCTGGTCAGTTTCAGCCAACAACACCGGGGTGGACATATCGATGCCCTTCACCTGCGCCAGCCCGGTAATCCCTGGCCGCGCACCAAAGACACCCCGACGCGCACGCTCCTCGATCAATTCGTCCTGGCTGAAGAGACAGGGTCTGGGGCCTACCAGGCTCATCTCGCCCTTCAGCACGTTCCACAGCTGGGGCAGCTCGTCCAGCTTGGTACGACGCAAAAACCGCCCGAACCGGGTAACAGCACCCGCATCCGCCAGATGCGTCGCCACCGATGCCGTATCCGGGCGCATGGTGCGAAACTTCACCAGCACAAAGGGCTTCTGATGCCGCCCCACACGCTCCTGACGAAACAACGGCGAGCCGGTATCAAGCAACCCGATAAGCCACAGCAGCGCCAACACCGGCAGACCTACGACCAGCCCCAGCAGCGCGAAGAGCACATCGAAGAAACGAATCAAGGAAACCTCCAAACACACCCCATAGACGCCAGGGCCGAGAGGCGCCAGGCAGCACCGCGGGCACCGAGCCCCCGCGGCGAATGTAGGAGCCGAGCCCTCTCGGCGATTAATACCCCGGTGCCAAAACCCTATCGGCCAGGGGGCTGGCCTCCTACAAGGGCAACACATAGGGCGGCCCACGGCCGCCGTCAGGGTAAGAAGATCCAATGCACCAAACACCGACACTGTAGGAGCCGAGCCCTCTCGGCGATTAGCCCCGGCGCCAAACCCTATCAAACAGAGGGCTGGCCTCCTACGCCAAACGGCGCCACCGCCCGTCTCAGACCCTCGTCCACGCTCACCGGCGGCTCCCAACCCAGCAGATCCCGCGTCTTGGAGATATCCACCTGCAACGACCCCAGCAGCCGTCTTGCCACATCCCGTTTACCCAACAGGATAGCACCGGCCTGCAAGGCCCATACCGGCACAGGCAACAATCGCGTCGGCTTGCCCATTGCCCTGCCAATCCGCTCAAGCAACTCAGTCGTAGACAAATCCTCGCCATCAGAAGCCAGAAACACCTGATTGGCAGCCGCCGGATGGTCAAGACAAGTCACAATGAGATCCATGAGGTTGTCCAACCCCACCAGGCTGCGCCGATTCTGCCGCACTGCCCCCAGGGGCAAGGGCACACCCTTGGCCACCCAGCGTAGCAGCGTAGCGAAATTTCCCTTCACGCCCGGACCGTACACCAGCGGCGGGCGGATGATCACCACCTCCATGCCGGTTTCCCTTGCCAGCTCGAGCAATCCCTGCTCCGCCTCCCATTTCGAGAGTCCATAGGCATCTTCTGGAGTCGGCGGGTCATCCGCATGAAACGGGCGCCCGCTTTCTGTTTGCTCGCCATTCACCTTAATCGAACTGATAAAGACAAAACGACGAACTCCAGCTTCTGCAGCCTGTCGCGCCAGATTGAGGGTTCCGTGAACATTCGTGAAGCGGAACTGTCCCAACGGGTCTGGAGCCTCCTCCTTCATTATATGCACGCGAGCCGCCGCATGAACCACTACAGAAACACCAGAAAGCGCCCCGCGCCAATCAGAGTCCGGCGTGAGCCCCGGGACCAACACCGTTGCAATATCACGGGTAACCCCCATGCTACCGATGCGGGTCGCGACGCGTGGGTTCCACTTCCCATCTAATAGAATCCGCGAAGACAAGGCACGCCCGACGAACCCAGTGCCACCTGTAATCAAGACATTGTGATGCAACAGTAATCAATCTCCGCAAGTTCACATGAAACATCCAAGCGCACTCACAACCATATCGAAACAGATATGATTTTAAATCTTCAATCACACCAACAATCGATGTGATCAAAACCATCTGAAGCCATGCCGCCGAAAGAATATCCATGCCGAACGCAAGAACATTCTAATATGCCGCCAACCCTTACGTGCCGCGCGTCCGCCAGAATGCACGATCTCCACTTCCGGACAATAGGCGATCTCGCCGATCTCGCGAATCCTGATCGACAGGTCAAAGTCTTCGAAATACATAAAGAACCGTTCCGAAAACCCACCAATACCAACGAGCGGCTCACGTCGAGCCAACATGAAACACCCGCTCGCGATAGGAATGCCGATTTCCACCTCATCACGACAGACGTCTCTCATTTCATAGTTTGAGAGACGTTCACGGAAAACCTTTCGCAGCCATTCAGGAGCGAACCCTCGCAGGAAAAGATCGAAGATAGAAGGATAACGCTTACACAGGTATTGCTGATTACCACCTGGCCAGAATGCTTTTGGAGAGACCAGAACCACATCCCTGTTTCTAGCCAGGCACTCCAGCCCCTTGCCAATCGATTCCGAATGCAATGACACATCTGGATTCAGAATCAAATGAACTTCTGCATCACTCGCGGCTATAGCGAGATTATGCCCAGCACCGAACCCGATATTACCATGTCCAGTTATAACATCGCGACGCTCGAATGCAGAGACCACCTCCGGCGAGTCGACCAGCCCAACAAGCAGTTCATAGTCGCTCTGCGTTGGCCCATTATCGACCAGTGTCAACCTGGACGCAGAAAGCGCCCCCGTTTCTTTGGCTTTTGAAACAGCCACAGACAGACTTCGCAAGGTATTCGCCAACTCTCTCTTCGATGGCGCATATGCGACGATTGACACCGAAAGACTGGATGGCCATATCATCTGTTAACACCAGACTCTAATAACCCATCATACGACACGATACCTATCCAATGGATAACAAGAACAGAAAGAATCCCCATTCCCACGAAATTGAACAGCATCGGATTCGTCATTGACGCCGGCAAGAACGCACTTAATGCAGGGAGGAGAGCCGACACTTCATTCGGCGTATTATTCAGCAAGCGATATGAAGTGACGAATATTGACAGAAAGAAAATCACCCAACTCAGGGTGCCTATAACACCCAATTTCATCAGCAGTGCAAATGGCACCATTTCATATGAATAAGGCACCGACGGATCACGTATATCTGCGATGCTCGCCCCATAGCCCCAGCCAAACCATGGACGAGCTACCCAAGCCTCCAGAAGCTGGCGGACCTGCTGAATACGAACATTCATGCTAATATCATTTTCTGATCCCAAGGCCGCTGCACGTTGCGCGGCACTACCGCCTTGCAAGCTATCGACAGCCAAAAACCCAGCAATAACAATCATGAGCCATATCACGAAGGCATCGGGCTTAATTTCGAGCGAACGCTGCTTTAGTACAAGAGCCAAAAGGGCAAACACACCAATAATCAGCCCAATCCAGATTCCACGTGAGTACGAAACATAAACACCACCCACAAGACCAATGAGGCAAACAAGCCGCAAAGCATTATTACGCGCAACGAGGGGAAGATAAAATATCGCAGGCAACAACCAGATCGATGAAATCCAGAAGACCCGAAAGAAGCCATCGCCCATGGTTCCTACGTAAATTGATTTTGCTTGAAACAGATCGTTTAGAGCATCACCAATGAGCGCACGAATATCCGGAAATATATTACCGACAAACCAGATCGCCAATTGAAACCATCCAAGCAGTGTCGCCAGAGTGACAATCATTGATATAAGATAGACATGAGGCTTATCACTATCGCTACTTGCCAACACGAACACAATGGGCACAACCATAAAAACAAGGGATTTCGCATCAGACCAGGCCGTCATTACTGACCCACCTGCAAACATCGGTATCAGCAACACCCAGACAGCGTTACATATCAAAAAGACGGAAACCAGAAGCAATGGAAGGCGAATTGAATCACCCCAAATGCGTCGATTCCTGAGCGCAAAATACCCCAACACCACTAGTGTTGCGAAGAACAGCAAATATCGAACATGATTATCTGGGGCTACTCCCCTAGGCCCCATGAGAATTAAATCGATGACCAGCATTATCGGCACCAGCCAAAGGATTTGCTGTGGCTTAACCATCAGAAGCATCAAGCGACCCCCTCTCTCGACTGCTCTCTGCTTTAGAAAACCACACCTCAACACAAGGCTTGAAGATAGATGACGATCTCTATTCAAACAGTACATATATTTTCTACTGGGATTTGAAACACCGCTTTAGTATTCTGGATGACTAAACGCAGCCAAACACCCATTCAAAGCCAAAAGCGATATGATCCACACCCAATCATAGGTCGACCAATGAAAAAGAAACTCTTCATACTTCTCGGCACGTATAACGGATCAAAATACGTTCGAGAACAAATCAAGAGCATTCAATATCAGACGCACGAAGATTGGGTCTTATTGGTACGTGATGACGGCTCATCCGACGAGACGGTCGAGCTTGTCGACGCTCTCGCCCAGGACGATCCACGGATAACCATCCTGGACGACGAGCACGGTAACGTCGGCGCATCACGTAACTTTTCCCTGTTGGCACAGGAAGCACTTCGCCAAGACGCTGACTATGTCATGTTTTGCGATCAAGATGACATCTGGATGCATGATAAAGTTTTCGTGTCTCTCAATAAGATCAAGCAAGCTGAATCCGCGGCAAAACCCAACACACCCGTGCTGGTTCATAGCGACCTGACCGTAACTGATGAAAAACTCTGCCTCATTCATAGCTCGTTTCTCAAGATGCAACACATCAGACATGAAGCGCGCCATCCCCTCGAAACATTACTTGTACAGAATTTTGTCACAGGCTGCACCTGCATCGCCAACAAGCATCTTGTAAAGATAGCCGAGCCGGTGCCTACCGAAGCCCTTATGCATGATTGGTGGTATGCCCTTGTGGCCGCACACACAGGAATTATCGATTATATACCCGTGCCGACACTGCTATATCGGCAGCACGGGCACAACACAATCGGGGCCAGCAATTACTGGTCAAGGATAAACCCCTTCACCACTCGACTAGCTCAAAAGCTCTCCAAAAACGAAAGAAACTATATTCAATCGATAGGACAAGCTTGCGCACTCGCCAATCGATTTACATACACAGACACACGGGAACAAGAAATAGCCCGCAACTACTGCACAGTCCTAAAGTTTTCTCCCTGGTGGAGACGAATTCTATTCCTCGTAAAATACCGCATCCGGCGCCAGAACCCGCTCTTGAATTTTGTTTTATATTTGAGGGCTGCACGAACGAAACCAAGAAACGACTCTTGCGACCTCAGCAATACGAATAATTAGCATGAATAACCAATGCCTATTAATAACCCACTCCTCAGTAAGCACCGAGCAGGCGATACTGCGTTACGATATTATTTTATGGCCGCCACGGTAAGGAATTCGCGCTTCATTGGATCTTTCGCTGCAGCCTCACGATAAGTCTTCCATTGATGCTGAAGCAACGACGCCCATTTTCCAGCTTGCGTCCACGGATCCTCGCCAGCCTCAATAGCCTCGCTAGCACCGAACACGGTTGGGATCACTGGATTGTGGGGCATGATTTCGATCCTCTGGAAGCCAGCCTTATTCAACAGCAATGTCAGACTCTGTTGATTAAACAACATGAGATGCCGGGGCGGCTCTAGGCCACGCCAATTAACCCCATACTTCTCATGCCCCTGAGCATTGATATTAGGGGTTTCCAGCCATAGACGACCATCGGGCTTTAGCGCCCGGTAGCAAAGCGATAGAAGACGTTCGGGTTGATGCACATGCTCGATGACATGGGACAAGGTGATTTGGTCAAACATGCCATCGAATTGCGCGAGCTCATCGACCCCGCCCTGGATTACATCGAGCCCTTTATGCTTCGCCGCTTTGACCGCCTCCAGATCGAAGTCGATACCCCGAACTTCCCAGCCCGCGTTTTTTATCACTTCAAGAAACTCACCATTCCCGCAACCGAAGTCCAATAAGCGTGCACCAGAATTTGGCTTGGGCATATGCCGCATTGAGGCATCAATGGCACGCCTTTTCTCTGGCATTAGCAACGCGAGGAGAAATCCCAGCGGAAACGAAGGACGTGTCGATGTCCCGTAACGCCAGTTTCGGTAACTATTACCGACCAATCTTCTAAGTCGCGCGACCAATCCTTTCGGCATGACGTCGACATCGTTACCCTGTTGATGCGTAAAGTAGACGGAGTACGCCAATCCGATTGCCGCCTGATTTGGCCTCGGGTCTAGATAGACTGTGCCGCACTCGCCACACGCATACATACTCCACTTTCCCGGCGCGCAAAAAAAGATGCGATCGGTGAGGTCCTCGTACAACAACCGTCGCCGTTGCCCCCCGCACACAGGGCAGGCGGACACCTCCTCGATCCCATCTTCTGGCCAGGCTCTTTCGCCACAGCTTGCGAGACTATTCTCTTCAAAATGACTATCTTTCACCTGACCACCCTATACATCTCTTTACCATGTGTTCGCACGATTCCGCTCAACTGCAAAGTAGTCCCGCGCCAGTCTTATCGCAGGGACTACCGCAATAGCAATAGCGACGAATAATCCAAAAGCCCGTAGTATAATACTCTCCAGCCACCACGCCATCGCCGCGCTGGAAAGCGTTGCCACCAACAGCAACAATATGCGGCGAAACGTGTTTCTTAGATCAGGGAATTGTAGGGCCGCCAGCAGGGTCAACAGCAGCGTATCGAACATCACTCGCAGCGCCCACGCAGCGGCAGTTCCGGCGATTCCGAATTGATCGGTCATGAACCAAAGCAGGATGATATAGGGGACCAACTCCGCAAGGTGGGCTTTCGCTACAAGATCGGGACGACCCCCGCTTTGTAACAGCGTAAATGGCCCCTGCGCAAGGACGTTAACCAACCACCCCAGAGCCAGCCATTTCACCACCACGGTCGACTGCTCACGAAACTCCGGACCGATCCATATCTCCAATCCTTCCGGAGCAAAAAAGAAGAAGAGCGCGGTAATCGGCAGCATGAGGATAAACAATGCCGACACCCCCGTGTGGAACAGCCGACCGAGGCGTTCGCGATCCGAGACTATAGCCGCCGCCATCGCGGGGAAAAGGACCCCCATCACGGCAACCGATACTAGCTGCACCCGAGAAAGCACTTCATACGGCGTCACATAAAAGGTAACTGCCGTCATGGACAAGAGGGCCCCGATCAGGAAGCGATCGAAGTACACCATCAACGGGCCAATGACATTCGTGACTGTTAGCCAACCACCGAAGTTGAATAAAGCTTTTATCAAGTGCCTTTGTGGCCCTTTCAGGCTTAGAAGCTCAGGCCGGGAACCGGCCGCCATCCAAAAGTAGAACCCGCTCGCGATAACGCGCGCACCGAGAATGGCACTGGTCGCCCAGACCAAACTCGGCGAGAACTGAAGCGTTATCAGCGGCAGCACGAACGTCAGCACGCCCATCGGGATCCGAACAACCATGATTCGACCGAAGCGCTGATGCGCCTCCAGAATACCAACCAACGCCGAGGTCACGACAACGAGGGGCAAGCCGAGCGAGAGCACACGGAACGCGAGAACCGCCTCATCTTCCAGCGATGCCGGAACATTGAATATCTCACGGATGAGGGGACCAGCCCCCCATAATAGGAGCGCGGCGCCTAGAGAGCCGAAAGCCAGAATCAGAAAAAGGGCGCTCCAGAGCAGCGACCCCATGTCGCCCTGCTTGCCGCTACCCAGTCGCTCGGATACGAGCTTCGTCAAGGCTCGCCCCATCCCCATGTCGAAAAGACTGAAGTAACCGACACCCATCCAGATAATCGCCAGGAGCCCAAAGCGCTCCTTCCCCATCCCATCGATTAGAAGCGGGATAGAAATCAGACCAACCAACAACGGGGCCAGTAAACCGGTGAAATTCCAAACCATGCTCCTGACGAGTTGCCCACCGGAAGCATGTGTTCTAGCAGTTTTTACCATCAGGAAGGGTTAAGACAAATCAATCACGCGAGTCACCGCTTGCCTCAATGCCTTTTTCCAATGAACACCATCGTCACCGATCGCATTCCGCATCGTTTGCTTGTCAAGCAGCGAAGAGACAGGGCGGCGCGCAGGAGTCGGATAACTGGATGTCGGTATTGGTGTCACACGACATGCACCGAATGTAAAGCCTGCAATCTCGGCCAATTCCCCGATCGCGCAGGCAAAGTCATACCAGCTAGCAGCCCCCGCATCGGTCCAGTGTTGCGTACCAGTCACATTGCGGGCCATCGCCGCCACGATGGCGTTCGCCAGTGAGTGTGCGCTCGTGGGAGTTCCCACTTGGTCCTCCACGATTCGCAGCTCGTCTCGCTCCCTCATGAGCCGTAGCATCGTGAGCAGGAAGTTGTGACCATGGGGGGCATAGACCCATGCGGTACGCAGGATCAGTGCCCGATCACCTAACGCCTCTCGCGTGACGACCTCGCCAGCAAGCTTGCTCTCGCCGTATACGTTAATCGGATTTACCGGATCACCTGGAGCATAGGGGCGTGCTTGCTCACCATCGAACACATAGTCCGTCGAAATCTGAACCATTCGGGCATTGATATCAGCCGCCGCCTGGGCCAAGTGTTTCGCGCCATCACGATTGATGGCAAAGGCCAATTCCGGCTCGGACTCGGCCTTATCCACAGCCGTATAAGCCGCCGCGTTGATCACCCAATCGGGTCTGATGCGATTAACCGCCTCGGCGACGGCCTTTCGATCCGTGATGTCCAGCGCATTACGATCCAGCGCCAGCAGCTTCACACCCTCGGGCATGACCTGTTGCAGGGCGACACCCACCTGGCCGCCCGCCCCGGCCAGCAGGATACGGTGCCCTGCCAACGCCTCCTGCAGGTTGATGGCATTCATGCGACTGCTCCCGTGTACACGGGCAGCTGTTCAGGCGGTATCTCGGCCAGCAGCCGGGCCTTACCGTCCTTGCTGGACAACGAGGGTGAGCCAACCGGCCAGTCGATGCCGATGGCGGCATCGTTCCAGAGCAGGGAATGCTCGCAGTCGGGCGCGTAATATCCGGTGCACTTGTAGGCGAACAGTGCTGTGTCGCTTGTGACGCAGAAGCCGTGCGCAAAGCCCTCGGGAACCCACAGCTGGCGCTTGTTCTCGGCCGAAAGCATGTAGCCCACCCACTGCCCGAAAGTCGGCGAACCGACGCGGATATCCACAGCCACGTCAAACACTTCCCCTTGCAGCACGTAAACGAGTTTGCCCTGCGCGTTGGGCTGTTGAAAATGTAGACCACGCAGCACCCCGCGTTGCGAGAAGGACAGATTGTCCTGCACGAAGGGCCCGGGGATACCGGCCTCGGCGTAGCGCTCGGCCTGGTAGGTTTCCATGAAGAAGCCGCGGTCGTCGCCGAACACTGCTGGCTCGACGAGCAGGACGCCGGGCAGTTTTGTCTCCTTGACCTGCATCAGAACACCTGCTCGGTAAGCAGGCGCAGCAGATACTGCCCGTACCCGTTCTTTTGGAGCGGCAAGGCCAGCTGCTCAAGATGGTCGGCGGTAATATATCCCATGCGATACGCGATCTCTTCCGGGCACGCGACCTTGAGGCCCTGGCGCTTCTCGATAGTCTCAATGAACGTGGCAGCCTCAAGAAGAGAGTCATGAGTCCCCGTATCGAGCCAGGCCATGCCTCGACCCATGATTTCGACGGTGAGCTGTTCCTGTTGCAGGTACTGCTTGTTTACGTCTGTGATTTCCAGTTCACCACGAGGAGATGGCTTTAGCGACGCAGCAATGTCGATGACCTGGTTATCATAAAAATAAAGTCCTGTGACGGCGTAACGCGACTTGGGTTGCACAGGCTTTTCCTCCAGACTGACCACCCGACCGTTCGAGTCGAACTCCACTACGCCATAACGTTCCGGGTCGGTTACCGGATAGGCAAAGACCGTTCCGCCAGCATCCTTTTGGGCCGCCCGCTGCAACTGCGGCGCAAGATCATGTCCATAGAAGATGTTGTCACCCAGTACCAGTGCGCAGTTATCAGAACCGATGAAATCCTTGCCGATAATGAACGCCTGAGCCAGTCCATCCGGTGAGGGCTGCACGGCATATTGGATATTCATCCCCCATTGACTACCATCACCCAGCAACTGCTCGAAACGCGGCGTGTCTTGTGGCGTGGAGATCAGGAGCACATCCCGGATACCTGCCAGCATCAACGTACTCAGCGGATAGTAAACCATCGGCTTGTCATAGATTGGCAGCAATTGCTTCGAGATCGAATGCGTGATCGGATACAACCGAGTGCCAGAGCCACCAGCGAGAATGATTCCTTTAGTCATTATTCATCTGTCTTCTTATATCAATGAGTTTTCAGCAGGCCCATACCCAGCCGCTCGCCCTGATAAGTCCCGTCCTGGACATGACGACACCATTCTGCGTTGTCCAGATACCAGCTGATGGTTTTCTTTAACCCGGTGTCGAAGGTTTCTTCCGGCACCCACCCAAGCTCCTGCTCGATTTTTGTGGCATCGATGGCATATCGTTGGTCATGACCCGGGCGGTCGGCGACAAAGGTCATGAGATCTTCGTAACACGACACGTTCAGGTCTGTAGACTGGATCGGGACCAATTCTTGAAGAATGGAACAGATGGCTTTGACCACTTCGAGATTGGTCTTCTCGTTGTGACCACCGATGTTATAGGTCTCACCAAGGCGGCCTTGTTCCAATACCAACCATAGGGCTCGGGCATGATCCTCTACGTGTAGCCAGTCACGCACATTGTCGCCCCTGCCATAGATGGGCAACGGCTTTCCATCCAGGGCATTGAGAATCATCCGTGGGATGAGCTTTTCCGGGAACTGATACGGGCCGTAGTTATTGGAGCAATTGGTCGTGACGACCGGAAAACCATAGGTATGATGCCAGGCACGCACGAGGTGATCGCTGGAGGCCTTGCTGGCCGAGTAGGGTGAATTGGGCTGATAGGCCGTCTCTTCCGTGAAGTAGCCGGTCTCACCCAGGCTGCCATACACTTCGTCGGTAGAGACATGGTGAAAGCGGAACGCTTTCTTTCTTTCACCTACGAGCCCGTTCCAGTAGTCGCGGGCAGCCTCCAGTAACGTGTAGGTACCAACGATGTTGGTCTCGATGAACGCAGCAGGGCCGTCGATGGAGCGGTCCACATGCGATTCGGCAGCCAGATGCATAACAGCGTCCGGCTGATGCTCGCCAAAGACGCGATCCAGCGACTTACGGTCGCAGATATCCACCTGTTCAAAACGATAGCGCGGGTGCTCAGAAATGCTCGCAAGCGATTCGAGATTACCCGCATAGGTGAGCTTGTCTAGGTTGACGATCTCGGCATCCATATGTTCGATCGCATGCCGAATCACGGCGGAGCCGATGAAACCAGCCCCGCCGGTAACAATAACCTTCATTGATAAAGACTCCATTTGGCATTTAGCCAATCGTACGAGGGCTCGTCGACGGGACTTGCAGCCTTATCTATCTATTTCGTAGAACAGTTACGGCTTCGGTTTGCCACACGCATTGCCCTGCCCGAAACGACCTCGCCTAGCCAGCACATACCCCCATTGAAAGGGTGACTGCATGTTACCGAATTACAACGTCGTTTTTGAGCCTTTTTGTCAGTAAATTGTTGCAGATGGTCGCAGATTTCGTGGCCATCGGCGTAGGAGCCGAGCCCTCTCGGCGATTATCCCTCGTGCCAGAACATTAGGCTGGCCTCCTACACCAGGCAGCGCACGGTGGGAGCCGGGCCCTTTCGGCGATTATCCCTCGCATCAGAACCCCATCGGCCAGGGGGCTGGCCTCCTACACCAGGTGGCGCACCGTGGGAACCGGGCCCTCTCGGCGATTATCCCTCGCATCAGAACCCCATCGGCCAGGGGGCTGGCCTCCTACGGGGTGGGGAATGAGGCGTCAGACGAACGGGCCTGTCGAGCAGGTGAGTTCGTAGCTGATGGTGCCGGCGTGGGTGGCGACTTCGTCCATGGGGATGGTGGGGCCCCAGAGTTCGACGGGGTCGCCGACGCGGGCGTCGATGCCGCGCAGGTCGATGGTGACCACGTCCATGGAGACGCGGCCGGCGAGGGCGGTGCGCCGGCCGGCCACGGCGACGGGGGTGCCGGAGGGGGCGTGGCGGGGGTAGCCATCGCCGTAGCCGATGGCGACGCAGCCGATGGGCATGTCTTCGGGGCAGGTCCAGTCGCCGCCGTAGCCGATGGCATCGCCCCGCCGGGCCTGGCGGATGGCGATGAGCGGGGCGGTGAGGGTCATCACCGGGCGCAGGCCGAGGTCGGCGGCGGGGGTCTCGGCGAAGGGCGAGCCGCCGTAGAGCATGATGCCCGGGCGTACCCAGTCGCGATGGCTGTCGGGACGGCTGAGGATGGCGGCCGAATTGGCGAGGCTTTGCGGGCCGGCCAGGCCGCCGGTGGCCCGGTCGAAGGCGGCGATCTGTTCGTCGGTGACGGGGGAGCCCGGCTCGTCGGCGCGGGCGAAGTGGGTCATGAGGCCGGGCGGGCCGGCGACATTGGCGTGGGCACTGAGCGCCTGGTAGAGCCCGGCCACCTCCTCCATCGCCACTCCCATGCGGTGCATGCCGGTATCGATCTTGAGCCAGACGGCCAACGGCTGCGGCAGGCGGACGGCATCCAGCAGGGCGCATTGCCAGGCCTGGTGCAGGCACAGGCTGATGCCCCTGTCGGCGGCCGCGCGCAGTTCGTCCGCGTCCCGCGGGCCCTGCAGGGCGAGCACGGGCAGCCGGATGCCGGCCTCGCGCAGGGCCAGGGCCTCGTCCACGCAGGCCACGGCCAGGCCGTCGGCGGCCTCCCCTGCCCCCCCTGCCGCCAGGGCCTCGGCCACGCGCAGCATGCCATGACCGTAGGCGTCGGCCTTCACCGCGGCCATCACCCGCGCGCCGGGGGCGGCGGCGCGCACGCGACCGAGGTTGTGGCGCAGGGCGGCGAGATCGAACTGCGCGCGGGCGTGGCGGCGCATCAGAAGCCCTCGTTGGAATAGATCTCGGGGGTGAAGTTCTCGAACTTGGTGTACTGGCCGAGGAAGGTGAGGCGCACGGTGCCGATGGGGCCGTTACGCTGCTTGCCGATGATGATCTCGGCCGTGCCCTTGTCGGGGCTCTCGGGGTTGTAGACCTCGTCGCGGTAGATGAAGACGATGACGTCCGCATCCTGCTCGATGGCGCCGGATTCGCGCAGGTCCGACATGACCGGGCGCTTGTTGGGGCGCTGCTCCAGCGAGCGGTTGAGCTGGGAGAGTGCGATCACCGGCACGCTGAGTTCCTTGGCCAGGGCCTTGAGGCCGCGGGAGATCTCGGATATCTCGGTGGCGCGGTTCTCGCCGGCGCGGCTGCCGGCCTGCATCAGCTGCAGGTAGTCGATGACGATGAGGCCGAGCTCGCCGTGCTCGCGCATCAGGCGCCGGGCGCGGGCGCGGATCTCGGTGGGGCTCAGGGCGGGGCTGTCGTCGATGAACAGCGGCACCTCGGTGAACATGGACACGGCGCTGGTGAGCCGCGGCCAGTCCTCCTCCTCCAGCCGGCCGGTGCGCAGGCGCTGCTGGTTGATGCGCCCCATGGAGGAGAGCATGCGCATGGCGAGCTGCTCGCCCGGCATTTCCATGCTGAAGATAGCCACCGGCGTCTTGCGCTTGATGGCCGCGTATTCGGCGATGTTCATGGCGAAGGTGGTCTTCCCCATGGACGGGCGGCCGGCCACGATGACCAGGTCACCCGCCTGCAGGCCTGAGGTCATCTCGTCGAAGTCGTTGTAACCGGTGGGCAGGCCGGTGATGGGGTCGTCGCGCTCGAACAGGCTGTCGATGTGCTCGACGGTGTTCTTCAGCAGCGACTTGATGCTGCGAAAGCCCTGCTGGGCACGGGCCCCGCGCTCGGCGATCTCGAAGACGCGGCGCTCGGCGTCGTCCAGCAGCTCCTTGCTGTCGCGCCCGTCGGCGTTGTAGCCGTTGTCCGCGATGGCGGTGCCCACCTCGATCATGCGCCGCAGGATGGCGCGCTCGCGCACGATGTCGGCATAGGCGCGGATGTTGGCCGCGCTGGGGGTGTCCTTGGCCAGGGTGCCGAGGTAGGCCAGCCCGCCCACCGTCTCCAGCTCGCCGCGGCTCTGGAACCACTCGGAGAGGGTGACGACGTCGAAGGGGCTGCTGCGCTCGGCCAGGTCGGCGATGGCGCGGAAGATCAGGCGGTGGTCGTGGCGGTAGAAGTCCTCCTCGCCCACGCGGTCGGCGATCTGGTCCCAGGCGCTGTTTTCCAGCATGAGGCCGCCGAGCACGGCCTGCTCGGCCTCGATGGAATGCGGCGGGACCTTGAGGTCCTCGACGGAACGCTGATGGCGGTTGCTTCTGCTGGCGACTTCGATCATGCGAACACCTCAACGCGGTCGACGTCCCCGGCAGGACGCCGGGCGGATGTGGCAAAAAGGCTAGTGTACCCCGTCAGGCCCGGTGGCGGAGAGGGACAAGTCACGGGACAGGGAGGTGAAAAGCTGTGGATAGCATGTGCGCAACGGCGGACGCCGCTGACACGGACCGTGACCGCCGGCCCCGGGGGGCCGGCGGAACGTGCGATGGGGTGCGGCCTCAGGCCTGTTCTTCGCCGACGACGATGACCTTGACCAGGGCGTCGACGTCGCTGTGCAGGTGCACTTCGAACTCGTACTCGCCGGCCGCGCGGACCGGGCCTTCGGGCATGCGCACTTCGCGCTTTTCGACTTCCACACCGGCCGCGGCGGAGATCGCCTCGGCGATGTCCTGGGTGCCGACGGAGCCGAACAGCTTGCCTTCGCCGCCGGCCGCGGCGGTGATGGTGACTTCCAGGCCGTCGATCTTGGCCTTGCGGGCCTCGGCGGCGGCCAGGGCCTCGGCGGCGGCCTTCTCGAGCTCGGCGCGGCGCGCCTCGAACTCGGCCACGTTCTCCGCGGTGGCATACTTGGCCTTGGCCTGCGGGATCAGGAAGTTGCGCGCATAACCGGCACGCACCTTGACCTTGTCACCGAGACCACCCAGGTTTTCGATCTTTTCCAGCAGAATGACTTCCATCGCACTCACCTTTGAAACGTCAATGTCGGCGTAGACGCCGATTTACTCGTTGCCCCGCGCCCCGGCGCCCGCCCGGGCGCGAAAGTCCGCGAAACAGTCGATGACCCCGAACGCGGTGAGCATCGCCACCGCGTAGGTCGAAAACGGCGGCAGCAGCAACAGCACGTACAGCGCCACCATCCAGCCCATATGCCACTTGTACAGCCGGGCCAGGCCGTGCGCCAGGGCCAGGCCCTGGAGCAGAAACATCGCCGCCGTCACCAGCGCCAGCTGACCCAGCAGCCGGCTGTCGAGCAGCAGCATGCCGAGCACCAGGCCGATGACCAGGCCCGCCGGCCAGAGCCCGAGCCGCAACGCGCGAAACTCCTCGCCAAAGCCGCCCGGGTTGTAGAGCGCGGCCTGCCAGTAGCGGCCGATCACCAGCATGAAGGCCGTGCCCAGCATCAGCGCCACGGCCAGCACGGCGCTCATGAGCCCGGCCAGGCGATCCAGCACCTCGTCGACCTGCGCCGGCGGCATGCCACCCTCGGCGAGCAGGGGCGCCATGCCCTCTGCCAGCGCCTCACGCCAGGTGGCCGTCATCTCCGGCCACAGCAGCTGCGCCAGGAGCAGCAGCCCCAGGGTGAGCAGCAGCAGGGCCTGCAGCGTCAGCCGCCAGGAGACGGTGCGGCGCAGCAGCTCGGCGAAGAGCAGCGGCGCGAGCCACTGCCCCAGCGCGAACAGCAGGCCGAGCTGCGGCACACCGGCCATCACCCAGCCCAGGATCGTGAGGGCCAGGCCGCTCAGCAGCGCCACGCTGGCGCCGGCCGCCAGGCCGAGTCGCAGCGTGACCAGGACCACCGCGGCACCGCTGAGCAGCGCCACCGGCGGCAGAAACAGGGCCAGGACCGCGAACCCGACGGCCGCGGTCACGGCCTGGATGCGGCCCGCCATGATGAAATCCGCGAGCCCACGCATATCCGTTCACCGGCGGCCCGGGTCTCCCCGGACCGTCAGATCCGTTACGGTTCGTGACGATCCGTGTACGGCAGCAGGGCCAGGAAACGCGCACGCTTGACGGCGGTGGCGAGCTGGCGCTGGTAGCGTGCCTTGGTGCCGGTGATGCGGCTGGGCACGATCTTGCCGGTTTCGGTGATGTAGTTCTTCAGCGTGGCGAGATCCTTGTAATCGATCTCTTCGACGCCTTCGGCCGTGAAACGGCAATACTTCCTGCGACGGAAATAACGAGCCATTGCTCTTACCTCATCTCAACAATTCGATTGTCTGCGCATGCAGCACAATCCGGTAACTTTCATCGCGGTAACTGCTGCGGGATACAAAACCCTCGACAACAACGCGATCCCCTTCCTGCAGCGAGCCGGCCACCGGGGCCAGGGTCTCGCCGCTGGCGACGACGGCGATCTGACAACGCGCTTCGCGCGGCATCCCGGCCTCCACCTGGCTGGACTCATGGGCCAGCGTGAAGCGGTGGATGGGAATGCCCGCCGGGGTGATCCGGGACTCGACCTGGCCATGGAGCTGGCCGTCGCGCCGCAACCGGTTGACCCCCGCGGTCATCGACTTACTCGTCGTCGCTGTCCTCGTTGTCGTCCTGACGCGAACGCGGACGCTCATCGCTGTCGTCGGAACCCTTGGCCAGCGGAGAGGCCTCGGTATGCGCCTTGTTCATGCGCATCACCAGGTTGCGGATCACGGCGTCGTTGAAACGGAACGCGCTCTCCAGCTCCTCGATGGGCTCCTGGCCGCATTCCACGTTCATCATGACGTAGTGGGCCTTGTGGATCTTGTTGATGGGGTAGGCGAGCTGACGGCGGCCCCAGTCTTCCAGGCGATGCACCTTGCCCTCGGCGGCCTCGATAATGCCGCGATAGCGCTCGATCATCGCCGGGACCTGCTCGCTCTGGTCCGGATGGACCAGGAAGACGATCTCGTAGTGACGCATGTTGTACTCCTTGCGGATCATAGCCTCCCGCCATGCGAGCGGTGAGGCAAGGAAAAAGAACCGTTTCCGGTCCATGAAAGGCGCGTGATTCTACAGTTGCAAGCCGCGAGTTACAAGTCGCAAGTGGCAAGTCGGGAGTCACAAGTTACAAGCCCCCCCCCGATCGGGCCCCGTAGGAGCGCCGCGAGGCGCGATTGCGGGGGTGGCGGCTTCGTTCCGGCATGGCCATCGCAGCTGGCGCAGCTCCTACAGCGGTAGCCGGCACCTGCCGTGAGGTGGGGGGTCAGGAGCAGGCATCCCCCCACCGTAGGAGCGCCGCGAGGCGCGATTGGGGGGGTGGCGGCTTCGTTCCGGCATGGCCATCGCAGCTGGCGCAGCTCCTACAGCGGTAGCCGGCACCTGCCGTGAGGTGGGGGGTCAGGAGCAGGCATCCCCCCACCGTAGGAGCGCCGCGAGGCGCGATTGGGGGTGGTGGCCTCCTTCCGGCATGGCCATCGCAGCTGGCGCAGCTCCTGCAGCGGTAGCCGGCACCCTGCTGCCCCCGGGAGGGCGGATGCGGCGGGCGTGGCCCGCCCTATGGCTGGCTTGCCACTTGCGACTTGTCACTTGGAATTCGCAACTTGCCGCTGCCGCAGGGCCTCGTACAGGCAGACGCCGGTGGCGACGGAGACGTTGAGGCTTTCGACCTGGCCGCGCATGGGGATGCGGACGAGGTGGTCGCAGTGTTCGCGGGTGAGGCGGCGCAGGCCGCTGCCTTCGGCGCCCATGGCCAGGACGCAGCCGCCGGTGAGGTCGACGTCGTAGAGCTCGGCGGCGCCCTCACCGGCCGCGCCGACCACCCACAGGCCCTGCTGTTTCAGGGTTTCGAGGGTGCGGGCGAGGTTGGTGACCTGGATGAAGGGCACGGACTCGGCGGCCCCGCAGGCGACCTTGCGCACGGTGGGCGTGAGGCCCACGGCCTTGTCGCGCGGCACGATGACGGCCGCCACGCCGGCGGCATCGGCGGTGCGCAGGCAGGCGCCGAGGTTGTGCGGGTCTGTGACACCGTCGAGCACCAGCAGCAGCGGCTGCGGGTTGGCGGCGAGGATGTCGTCCAGCGCCTCCTCGCCCAGGGCCTCGGGGGCCTGGTAGTGGGCAACCACGCCCTGGTGGCGGTCGCCGCCGGCCTCGCGCTCGAGCTGGCGGGCATCGGCCTGTTCGACGCGGATGCCCCGCTCGCGGGCCAGGTCCAGCACCTCCTTGAGGCGCCGGTCGTGCCGGCCGCGGTCGACCAGCAGCCGGGTGATGTTCTCGGGGTCGTTGCGCAGGGCAGCGGTGACGGCGTGCAGGCCGAAGATGCGGCTGTCTCGACTCATGGCTTACTCAGGCGTTACCGCCGTCCGCCTTCTTGCCGGCCGGCTTGCGGCGACGCTTCTTCTTGCTCTTGGCCCGCGGCCGGTCCCCGTCGGGCGAGGCGTCCTCGCCCTGCTTGCCGCCCTCCTTCTTGCCGGAGCGCTTGCCGTCGGCCTTCTTCCCCGACTTCTTCTGGCCGGTCTTCTTCCGGCCCGGTTTCTTCCCCTCGCCCTCGGCGCGACCGCCGTCGCCCATCTCCTCGGCGGCCGGCATGAAGTCGATCTTGCGCTCGTCGAGATCCACCCGCGCGACCTGCACGCGGATCGGGTCGCCGATGCGGTAGACACGGCCGCTGCGCTCGCCGGTCATGCGGTGGCCGATGGGGTCGAAGTTGTAGTAGTCGTTGGCCAGGGAGGTGACGTGCACCAGGCCCTCGACGTAGATGTCCCTGAGCTCGACGAACAGACCAAAGCCGGTGACGGAGGTGACGTAGCCGTCGAACTCCTCGCCCACCTTGTCGAGCATGTACTCGCACTTGAGCCAGTCGACCGCGTCACGGGTGGCCTCGTCGGCGCGCCGCTCGGTCATGGAGCAGTGTTCGCCCATGGTGACCATGTCCTGGTGGTCGTAGCGGAATTGCTCGGGCCGGCCGCCCTTGATGAGGTGGCGGATGGCGCGATGCACCAGCAGGTCCGGGTAGCGGCGGATGGGCGAGGTGAAGTGGGTGTAGTAGTCGTGCGCCAGCCCGAAGTGTCCGGTGGGATCGGGGCTGTATACGGCCTGGCGCAGCGAGCGCAGCAGCACGGTCTGGATGAGGTGCGCATCCGGGCGCTTGCGGATCTGCTCCAGCAGCGCCGTGTAGTGGCCGGGCTCCGGCTCGTCGCCGCCGCCCAGACTCAGGCCCACCTCGCCCAGGAACTCGCGCAGGGCCTCGAGCTTGTCGGCGTTGGGGCCCTCGTGTACGCGGTGCAGGGCGGGGATCTTGTGGTCGCTGAGGAACCTGGCGGCGCAGACGTTGGCCGCGATCATGCACTCCTCGATGACCTTGTGCGCGTCGTTGCGCTCGTAGGGCACGATGCGCTCGATCTTGCGCCCCTCGCCGAAGACGATCTTCGTCTCGGTGGTCTCGAAGTCGATGGCGCCGCGTTCGTCACGCGCCTTGCGCAGGGCATGATAGAGCGTGTACAGGTGATCGAGGTGCGGCACCACGTGGGCATGGCGCTCGCGCGTGGCGGCGTCCTTGTCGACCACGATCTGCGCCACCTCGTCGTAGATGAGGCGCGCGTGCGAGCGCATCACCGCATCGAAGAAGCGGTGCGAGGCGATGGTGCCGTCGCGATTGATCTGCATTTCGCAGACCATGCACAGGCGATCGACCTGCGGGTTGATGGAGCACAGCCCGTTGGACAGCACCTCGGGCAGCATGGGGATCACGCGCTCGGGGAAGTACACCGAGGTGCCGCGCTTGAAGGCCTCGGTATCCAGGGCGCTGCCCGGCAGCACGTAATGGGAGACGTCGGCGATGGCCACCAGCAGGCGCCAGCCGTCGGCGGTGGGTTCGCAGAACACGGCATCGTCGAAGTCGCGCGCGTCCTCGCCGTCGATGGTGACCAGCGGTGTGTCGCGCAGGTCGGTGCGGCCCTGCTTGGCCGACTCCGGCACCTCGTCGCCGAAGCCCAGCGCCTCCTTTTCCACGTCGTGCGGCCACTCGTGCGGCAGGTCGTGGGCGCGGATTGCCACGTCGATCTCCATGCCGGGGGCCATGTGCTCGCCCAGCACCTCGATGACGCGCCCGATGGGCTGGTTGCGGCGCGAGGGCTGCTCGGTGATGGCGGCGATGACGATCTGGCCGTCCTTCGCCTCGCCCTGCTCGCCGGCCGGGATCAGCACATCCTGACTGATGCGCTTGTTGTCCGGCACGACGAAGCCGATGCCGCGCTCGTGAAAGTAGCGCCCGACGATCTCCTCGTGGCTGCGTTCCAGCACCTCGACCAGCGCGCCTTCGCGGCGGCCGCGGCGATCGAGCCCGACCACCCGCACCACCACGCGGTCGCCGTGCAGGATGGAGCGCATCTCGCGCGCGGAGAGGAAGACGTCGTCGCCGCCCTCGTCCGGCACCAGGAAGCCGAAGCCGTCCGGATGGCCGATGACGCGGCCGGCCACCATCTGCGCACGGGCGGCAGGCAGGTAACAGCGGCGGCGGTTGCGCACCAGCTGGCCGTCGCGCTCCATGGCGCGCAGGCGGCGGCGCAGGGCCTCGCGACCGTCCTCGTCCTCGATGGTGAGGAGCTCGACCAGGCCTTCGTAGTCGACCGGGCCGGCGTCCTCGATGACCTCGAGGATCAGCTCGCGGCTGGCGATGGGGCGCTCGTACTTGGTGGCCTCGCGCTCGAAGTTCGGATCGGCGGGGAGATTGTTGCTGTTTCGTTTGGTCATGCGTTTTCCAGTCTGGCCCTCCGGCACGGATTCGTGCGGGCGGGCGGATTTTTTTGATTGCATTCCGTCCGGGATGATTGACAACACCGGATGGGGACGTTAAATTGCGCGCTTCCTGAAGTACGGGCCCTGCGGCCCAGACCTCGTGCCGAGGTGGCGGAATTGGTAGACGCGCTAGCTTCAGGTGCTAGTGGGGGTAACCCCGTGGAGGTTCAAGTCCTCTCCTCGGCACCATCTTTATCCTTCCCTGTTCCTGCAAGACTCCCTGTAGCACAGCCCGAACGACATGGCAGACGCCATGGCGTCGCATCGTCGTGCGCGCCGTTGCGGTCACCGCTGCGCGCACCCGGGGCCTCCCTGCCCCGCCCGTCACCTCAGGCAAAGGGATGCTGCAGCAGGATGTTCTGGTCGCGGTCCGGCCCGGTGGAGATCATGTCCACCGGCGTGCCCACCACTTCCTCGATACGCTTGAGGTAGGCCCTGGCGGCCTCCGGCAGATCCTCATAGCGGGTGATGCCGATGGTGGATTCCTTCCAGCCCGGCAGGTCTTCGTAGATCGGTTCGCAGGTGGCGAAGTTCTCGGCGCCCACCGGCGGCACCGCGCTCTCCTGGCCATCGCAGCGATAGCCCACGCAGATGCGCAGGGTGTCGAGGCCGTCCAGCACGTCCAGCTTGGTCACGCACAGGCCGGAAACGCTGTTGATCTGCACCGAACGGCGCAGGGCCACGGCATCGAACCAGCCGCAGCGGCGCGCGCGGCCGGTGGTGGAACCGAATTCGTGGCCGCGCTTGGCCAGGTGCTCGCCCATCTCGTCGAACAGCTCGGTGGGGAACGGGCCGGCGCCCACGCGGGTGGTGTAGGCCTTGGTGATGCCGAGCACGTAGTCGAGATTGAGCGGGCCCACGCCGCTGCCGGTGCAGGCGCCGCCGGCCGTGGTGTTGGAGGAGGTCACGAAGGGATAGGTGCCGTGATCGATGTCGAGCAGGCTGCCCTGCGCGCCCTCGTAGAGGATGTTCGCGCCCTCGGCGCGCAGCTCCGCCAGGCGCTGGGTGACGTCGCTCACCATCGGCTGCAGGATCTCGGCCAGGGCCAGCGCATCGTCCAGGGTCTTCTGGAAGTCGATGACGTCGGTCTTGAAGTAGTTCTTCAGCACGAAGTTGTGGTAGTCGAGCACCTCACCGAGCTTGGCGGCGAAACGCTCGCGGTGGAACAGGTCGCCCAGGCGCAGGCCGCGACGCGCCACCTTGTCTTCATAGGCCGGGCCGATGCCGCGGCCGGTGGTGCCGATGGCGGCCCTGCCGCGCGCCTGTTCGCGCGCCAGGTCCAGCGCCACGTGGTAGGGCAGGATGAGCTGGCAGGCCTCGGAGATGCGCAGGCGCTCGCGCACCGGCACGTCGCGGTCCTCCAGCATCTTCATCTCGTCCATCAGTGCGTCCGGCGACAGCACCACGCCGTTGCCGATCATGCACTCGACGTTGTCGCGCAGGATGCCGGAGGGGATGAGGTGCAGCACGGTCTTCTCGCCGCCGATCACCAGCGTATGGCCGGCATTGTGCCCGCCCTGGAAGCGCACCACCGCGGAGGCGCGGTCGGTGAGCAGGTCGACGATCTTGCCCTTGCCCTCATCACCCCACTGGGTGCCCAGAATGACGACGCTCTTGCCCATTATTTACAGTCCACCACGGTCCACTGACCGTTCGATTCAACCAGTTCACGATCACAGCCCATCGAGCGGGCGTCGCCCGTCTGCCCCGAGAGCCCCTGTACCACACGTTCGCCCTGCGCACGCAGCCCGGCCACCACCCCGGCATCTGCACCGGCCGGCGCAAAGATGCGTGAGATGGCCGGCGTGGCCGACGCCTGCGACTCGTCGCTGAGGCGTGCCAGGGTCTTGAGGTCGGCGCTGAACCCGGTGGCCGGCCGTGCGCGGCCGAAGACCTTGCCGATCTCGTCGTAGCGCCCGCCGCGCGCCACCTCCTGACCCTCGCCCGGCACATAGGCCGTGAAGACGACGCCGGTATGGTAGTGGTATCCGCGCAGTTCGGCGAGGTCCACGTGCAGGGCGGTGTCCGGGAAGCGCGCCTGCACGGCGGCGACCACGGCACCCAGATAGTCCAGCGCCTCCCCCACCGCGTCCGCGGCACCGGCGAACAGTTCACGCGCGCTGGCGATCACCTCGGCCTCGCCGTTGAGCTCGGCCAGGCGGCGCAGGCGCTCGCTGCCGGCGGCGTTGATGGCAAGGCCGCCGAGGAAGTCGTTGATCTCGGGCATCGACTTGCGCTGCAGCATGTCGAAGAAGGCCGCCTCCTCCTCGTCGGAGAGGCCGGCGTCCTGCACCAGGGCGCGGAAGATGCCGACGTGCCCCAGATCGACATAGACGTCGCGCACGCCGGTGACGCGCAGCGTCTCCAGCATCAGGGTGATGACCTCGACGTCACTGTCGATGCCGGCATGACCGTAGAGCTCGGCGCCCACCTGCAGGGGGCTGCGCGTACCGCCAAAACCGTCAGAGCGGGTGTTGAGCACCGTGCCGAGGTAGCACAGGCGCGTGGGCGTGCTGCGGCCCAGGCGGTGCGCATCGATGCGCGCAACCTGCGGCGTCATGTCGGCACGCACGCCCATCATCCGGCCGGTGAGCTGGTCGGTGAGCTTGAAGGTCTTGAGATCGAGATCGTGCCCCGTGCCCGTGAGCAGGGACTCGAGGTATTCGATGAACGGGGGCATCACCAGCTCGTACCCCCACGCGTGGTAGAGGTCGATCAGCCGGCGGCGGTAGGCTTCCAGGCGCTCGGCCTCGTCGGGCAACGCTTCGTCGATACCCTCGGGCAGCAGCCAATGGTCGAGATGGGTCATGAATCCAGGAAATCAATCAGGTCAGCGACACGGACGCGCCATTATGCCTGAAAGACCAGGCGCTAGGTAGGCCGGATCAGGGGCGGACCGCCTCAGGCATGGCGGACGAACCAGAGCAGCAGGGCACCGATCACCATCGCCGTGAGCCCGGCGATGCGCAGCTGCCGGTCCGGCAGCTGCGCGACCATCTGCATCATGCGGCGCGAGCCCTTCGGATTGAGAAACGGCGTCAGCCCCTCGATGACGAGCACCCGGGCCAACGCCGCCAGCAGATCCTGCCACATGCGACAGACTTACTTGCGCGTCGGCCCGCCGAAGTACTGGAAGAAGTCCGAATCCGGCTGCAGCACCAGCACGTCCTCCGGTCCCTTGAAGCTCTCGCGGTAGGCGTTGAGGCTGCGGTAGAAGGAGTAGAACTCCGGATCGCGCTTGTAGGCACGGGCGTAGATGTCGGCGGCCACGGCGTCGCCCTCACCGCGCAGCTTTTCGGCGTCGCGGTAGGCATTCGCCAGGATGACCGTGGACTGGCGGTCGGCCTCGGCGCGGATGCGCTCGGCGGCCTCCTGACCACGGGCACGGAAATCCTGTGCGACGCGGGCACGCTCGGCGCGCATGCGCCGATACACCGACTCGCTGACCTCTTCCTGCAGGTCGATGCGGCTGATACGCACGTCCACGGCCTCGATGCCGAATTCCTGGGCGACCTCGTTGGCCTTCACGCGCGCGATCTCCATGATCTGGCCGCGCTCGCCGGATACTGCCTCCTGGATGGTGCGCTTGCCGAATTCGTTGTAGATCACCTCGCGCATGATCGAACCCAGACGGGCGCGGGCCTGGGCCGCATCGCCACGGGTGGCGACGAAGAACTTGGAGACATCGACGATGCGCCACTTCACGAAGAAGTCGACCGTCATGTTCTTCTTTTCCTCGGTGAGCACCGGCGCCGGCTCGGCATCCAGGGTGAGGATGCGGGTGTCGAACTTCATCACCGTGTTGGCGATCGGGATCTTGACGTGCAGACCCGGGCCGATATCGGCCTGCTCGATCTTGCCGAAGCGGAACAGGATGGCCTTCTCGCGCTCATCCACGGTGTACAGGGACATCATCGCGATGATGACGGCGGCAACAAGCAGACCAATAATGAGTTTGGATTTCATGATCAACGCACCTCCCGGCTGCGCAGGCCGCTGCGGGGGTCATCGGTTTGACTGGAAGAGGAACCGCTGCTGGGCATGCTCACGGGCGCCGGATTCACCGGTGCACCCTGGCCGCTGCGGCCCTGCATGATCTTGTCCAGCGGGAGGTACAGCAGGTTGTTGCCGCCCTCGACGTCCACCATCACCTTGCTGGAACGGGACATCACCTCCTGGATGGTATCGAGGTAGAGACGCTCGCGGGTGACGTCCGGGGCCTTGCGGTACTCGGCCAGCAGCTTCTCGAAGCGCTCGGCCTCACCCTCGGACCGGGCGATGACCTGGTCGCGATAACCGGCGGCCTCCTCGACCAGGCGCGCCGCCTGACCGCGCGCCTCGGGGATCACGGTATTGGCATAGGCCTCGGCCTCGTTGCGGAAGCGGGCCTCGTCCTCGCGGGCGCGCACGGCGTCGGCAAAGGCGCCCTGCACGGCCTGCGGGGCCTGGGCACGCTGCAGGTTGACCTTCACCACGTCCAGACCAGCCCCATAGCTGTCGACGGTTTCCTGCATCAGGGTCTGGGTATCGGCGGCAATCGCCTCGCGCCCCTCGAGCAGGATGAAGTCCATGTCGTTCCTGCCCACCACCTCGCGCAGGGCG
This sequence comes from Chromatiales bacterium, assembly GCA_014762505.1. Classification (NCBI taxonomy): domain Bacteria; kingdom Pseudomonadati; phylum Pseudomonadota; class Gammaproteobacteria; order Chromatiales; species Chromatiales bacterium. The sequence goes on from JABURS010000035.1 coordinate 27,570, forward strand.
CTCTCCATCACCTGCCCCAGGGTGCCCGTGGAGGCCGCGAACTCGGGGGCGTCCGGATTGGCCACGTTGAACAGATAGGCCACCGGGTCCTTCACGCGGTACTGCACCATGATCTCGATATCGACGATGTTCTCGTCCTGGGTGAGCATGCTGCCGGCGTGCTGGGCGTTGCGCACGTTCTGCACGTCCACGATGGTGGTCTTCTCGATGGGGTACGGCAGGTGCCAGCGCAGCCCCGGCAGGGTCAGCTCGGTATGGGCACCGAAACGCTGCACCACGCCGCGCTCACCTTCCGATACCACGTAGAAGCCGGAGGCGAACCACAGGCCCACCAGCACCACCAGGATGAGGACGATGCCGGAGGCCGAGCCGCCGGAACTGCCGCCGCTGCGGCCACCGCCGAAGATGCGGCCGATGCCGCCGGAGAGCTTTCTGAGCAACTCGTCGAGGTCCGGCGGACCCTGATCGCCGCGATTGCCGCTCCAGGGATCCTTCTTGTTCCCACCCGGTTCGTTCCAGGGCATGCGATTGCTCCGTTATTTAATATGGTCTTTACCAGGAAATCGGTCGGCCCATTCTAGGGGGCCCCTGCGTGACCCGCAAGGCGCGTCCCGTTCAGGTCCATTCGGGTCCGTTCAGGCCCGGTCCGGCGTCTCCGGCAGTACATGCTGCTTGCGCAGCGAGTCATAGCGTCGGCGCGGCAGGCGGATCTCCAGCCGCCACTGCCCCTGCGCATCGATCTGTTCCTGTTGCACCGCGCCCTCCTCGAACAGCAGCGCGCGCGTGCGCCCCTGCGCCGGACCGAGCGCGATCCAGCCATGTACCATGTCGCGTTCGAGATAGCGGCCGAGGTACTCGAGCAGGGCCTCGACACCTGCGCCGGTCTGCGCCGACAGCCACACCCGCGACGGCTCCTCGCCGCGTGGCTCGTCCACGTGCGCGACGGCCTGCTCCAGCAGATCGATCTTGTTGTAGACCATGATCTGCGGCACCCCGTCGGCGCCGATCTGTGCCAGCACGTCGTTGACCTGCGCGATGTACTCGTCGCGCTCCTCGTCGGCGGCATCCACCACGTGCAGCAGCACATCGGCCTCGGCCGCCTCCTGCAGCGTGGCATGGAAGGCGGCGACGAGGTCGTGCGGCAGGTGGCGGATGAAGCCCACGGTGTCGGCCAGCACCATGCCCTGGCCATCGGCCAGCTCGACGCGCCGCAGGGTCGGGTCGAGCGTGGCGAAGAGCTGATCGGCCGAGTAGACGCCGGCGCCGGTGAGCCGGTTGAACAGGGTCGACTTGCCGGCGTTCGTATAACCGACGAGCGAGACGGCGGGAAGTTCCGCCTTCTTGCGCGCCTGGCGCCCCTGGTCGCGCTGCTTGCGTACCTTTTCCAGGCGCCGGTTGATCTGCTTGATGCGCTCGGCCAGCAGGCGGCGGTCGGTTTCGAGCTGGGTCTCGCCGGGCCCGCGCAGGCCGATGCCGCCCTTCTGCCGCTCCAGGTGCGTCCAGCCGCGCACCAGGCGCGTGGACATGTGCCGCAGCTGGGCGAGCTCGACCTGCAGCTTGCCCTCGTGGGAACGGGCGCGCTGGGCGAAGATGTCGAGGATGAGGCCGGTGCGGTCGAGCACGCGGCACTTGAACAGGCGCTCGAGGTTGCGTTCCTGGCTGGGGCTCAGGGCATGATCGAAGATGACCAGCTCGGCCTCGCTGGCGACGACCACGTCGCGCACCTCCTCGGCCTTGCCGGAACCGACGAAATAGCGGGGGTCCGGGGCATGGCGCGAGCCCGTGACCAGGCCCACGTCCTCCGCCCCGGCGGAACGTACCAGCTCGATGAATTCGTGGAGGTCTTCCCGGTCACGCTCGGCGTCGAAGTCGATGTGGACCAGTACCGCCCGCTCGCCGGTTTGCGGACGTTCAAACAAGGGAGTGACTCAAGCCGGGTATCCGAACGGCGTTATTCCTGAGCCGCGTCGTCACCGCCCGACAGCTTCACCGGACGCGCCGGGACCACGGTCGAGATGGCGTGCTTGTAGACCATCTGGCTGACGCTGTTGCGCAACAGGACCACGAACTGGTCGAAGGACTCGATCTGGCCCTGCAGCTTGATACCGTTGACCAGATAGATCGACACCGGGATGCGCTCCTTGCGCAGCGTGTTCAGGAAGGGTTCTTGTAAGGTCTGCCCTTTTGACATTGCCTGTGGCTCCTGTCTTGGTTTTATAGAATGTGCGGGCGCTTGGTGGCCATCGGCCGTAGCTTACTGCAATTGCAGGGAAAAACCGATTTATTTTCGGCATTGTAGCACAGGGCTCAGGCGCCCCCGTCCGCCAGGAACCGCGCCACCCTGGCGATCACCGCCGCGGGGTCGAGGGTCTCGATGTGCAGCGGCTCCACGTCCGCCTCCGAGCGCAGCCAAGTGAGCTGGCGCTTGGCGAGCTGGCGCGTGGCGGCAATGCCCTTGCTGACCATGGTGTCGTAGTCATAGTTCCCGTCCAGGTATTCCCACACCTGGCGATACCCCACCGAGCGCATGGACGGCAGACCGGTGTCGAGGTCGCCACGCGCGCGCAGCCGCTGCACCTCCTCGATCAGCCCCGCCGCCAGCATCTGCTGAAAGCGCGCGGCGATGCGCGTGTGCAGCAGGGCGCGGTCCTGCGGCAGCAGGCCGAGCTTGAGCAGGCGGCAGTCGAAATCCCCCGCCCGGCCGCGGGCATGGAAGGCGGACAGGGGCCGGCCGGTGAGCTCGAAGACCTCGAGCGCCCGCTGCAGGCGCTGCGGGTCGTTGGGGTGGATGCGCGCGGCCGAGACCGGGTCCACCTCGGCCAGCCGCGCATGCAGGGCCGCCCAGCCCTCGCGCGCGGCCCAGGCATCCAGGCGCGCACGCACCGCGGGATCGGCCGGGGGCAGCTCGGAAAGCCCGTACTGCAGGGCACGGAAGTAGAGCATGGTGCCGCCCACCAGCAGCGGGACACGACCGGCGGCGTGGATCGCGGCGATCTCGCGCAGGGCGTCCGCGCGAAAGCGCGCGGCGGAATAGGCCTCGGCGGGATCGAGGAAATCGATCAGCCGGTGCGGCGCGCGCGCCAGGGTGGCGGCGTCGGGCCGGGCGGTGCCGATGGCCATCTCCCGGTAGATCAGGGCCGAGTCGACACTGACGATATCCAAAGGCAGTGCCTCGACCAGGGCCACGGCCAGGTCGGTCTTGCCCGAGGCCGTGGGTCCCATGAGGAAGACGCACGGCGGCGGGCCCACACCCTGCTCGCTCCCGGCCATCCCCTATTGCCCGCGCATGAACAGGCGGTCGAGCTGGTCGATGCCGAGCTGTACCCAGGTGGGGCGGCCGTGGTTGCACTGGCCGCTGCGCTCGGTGCGCTCCATGTCGCGCAACAGGGCATTCATCTCCGGCAGGGTGAGGCGGCGGTTGGCCCGCACTGACCCGTGGCAGGCCATGGTGGACAGCAGTTCGTTGATGGACTCCTGCACCCGTGCACTCTGGCCGTGTTCCATGAGGTCGGCCAGCACGTCGCGCAGCAGGGCCTCGACGTCGGCGTGACGCAGCAGGGCGGGGACCGCCCGGATCACCAGCGACTCCGGCCCCATGCGCCCGACCTCGAAGCCCAGTTCACGGAAGGTCTCCGCCTGCGCCTCGGCGGCATCGGCCTCGCGCCGACTCACCGCCACGGTCACGGGCACCAGCAGGGGCTGGGCGGTGACCTGGTGGCCGTCCCAGGCCGTCTTCAGGTGTTCGTAGGTGATGCGCTCGTGGGCCGCGTGCATGTCCACCAGCACCAGGCCCTGGGCGTTCTCGGCGAGGATGTAGATCCCGTGCAGCTGGGCCAGGGCGTAGCCGAGCGGCGGCACCCCGGCCTCGTCCTCCGCCGCAATCGGCTGCGGCGGCGCCGCGGCCGCCTGGTGCAGACTGCCGTAGGCGGCCATCTGCTCCTTCACCAGCGCGGGGGCGGCCACGGGCATCACCCCCTGGCGCGGCGGCGACCAGTCAGCGGAACCGCTGCCGACGGCGGGGGCATGCGCCTCCGCTAGCACGGGCGTATCCGCGGCAGCCGGGCGGATATCGGCCAGGGCCTGGTGCAGGGTGCGGTAGAGGAAGTCGTGCACCAGGCGCTGCTCGCGAAAACGCACCTCATGCTTGGTGGGATGGGCGTTGACGTCCACCAGCCCCGGGTCCAGCTCGAAGAACAGGACGAAGGCCGGGTGCCGGCCGTGATAGAGCACGTCCTGGTAGGCCTGGCGCACGGCGTGGGTGATGACCTTGTCGCGCACCATGCGGCCGTTGACGTAGAAGTACTGCAGGTCGGCCTGGCTGCGCGAGAAGGTGGGCAGCCCCATCCAGCCGCGGATGCGCAGATCGCCCGAGGCATAGTCGACGTGCACCGCGTTCTCGATGAAGGCCGGGCCGCAGACCTCGCCGATGCGCCGCTCCTGCTGCTCGCGCGTCTCGGCCGGGCGCAGGGCAAAGGCCGAACGGCCGTTGTGGGAGAGCGTGATGCCGATGTCGAAGCGGCTCAGCGCGATGCGCTTGACCACCTGCTCCAGGTGACCGTATTCGGTGGCCTCCTTGCGCAGGAACTTGCGTCGGGCCGGCACGTTGAAGAAGAGATCGGCCACCTCGATGGTGGTGCCCCGGGGATGGGCGGCCGGCTCGGGCTCGCCGAAGACCTCGGCCCCGTCGCTGGCCAGACGGTGGCCGCTGTCGTCGTCCGCGGTACGCGAGGTGAGTGTGAGGCGCGAGACGGAGGCGATGCTCGGCAGGGCCTCGCCGCGGAAGCCGAGGCTGCGCACCCGCTCGAGGTCGTCGAGGCTGCCGATCTTGCTGGTGGCATGGCGGCTGAGCGCCAGGTGCAGCTCCTCGCGCGGGATGCCCGTGCCGTCGTCGCGGATGCGGATGCGCTTGACCCCGCCCTGCTCCACGTCGATGACGATGCGCGTGGCGCCGGCGTCCAGGCTGTTCTCGAGCAGCTCCTTGACCACGGAGGCCGGGCGCTCGACCACCTCGCCGGCGGCGATCTGGTTGATGAGTTGCGGGGGGAGCTGTCGGATCGGCATGCGCAAAGCATATCGGCTCGCGCCGCCGGCATAAAGCGCCGCGCCCGCCGGGGGCGGCGACAGGGGATCAGGTATCGCTGACCGGGATCATCAGCACCTGGCCGACCTGCAGGCGGTCGCTGCGCAGGTCATTCACGGTACGCAGCTCGCCCACGCTGATGCGGAAGCGGTCGGCGATGTGTGACAGGGTATCGCCGTTGCGGATCACGTAGCGGTTGTCACGGGCCTGGGCCAGCCAGGTGCCGGGCGGCGCATGGCCGCGGAAGTAGCGGATCACGCCGTTGCGCAGGGCCTCGGCCAGCTTCTGCTGATGCGCCGGGGTGCGCAGGCGCTTTTCCTCCGCCGGGTTGCTGATGAAGGCCGTCTCCACCAGCACGGAGGGGATGTCCGGCGACTTGAGCACGGCGAAGCCCGCCTGCTCGATACGCTTGCGGCGGATCTGGCCCACGGAGTCGAGCTCGGCGAGCACGTCGCCGGCCAGGTCCATGCTGGCCTCGGTGCTGCTCGACCTCTCCCAGTCGGCGACCATCGAGGCCAGCAGCTCGTCCTTGTCGTCCAGGCTCACCCCGCCGACCAGGTCGGCGGCGTTCTCGCGCTCGGCCAGCCAGCGGGCGGCCTCGCTGGTCGCCCCGTTCTGGGACAGGACATAGACGGACGAGCCGTGCACGCGGGCATCCGGCGAGGCGTCGGCGTGGATGGAGATGAAGAGGTCGGCCTTGGCCTGGCGGGCCTTGCGGATGCGCTCGCGCAGGGCGAGGTACTGGTCGCCATTGCGGATCAGCACGGGCTGGATGCCCTTCTGCTGCTTCAGCAGGGCCTCGAGCTTGCGCGCCACGGCCAGCACCACGTCCTTCTCGCGCGTGCCGCGCTTGCCCACGGCACCCGGGTCGCGGCCGCCATGGCCGGCATCGATGGCCACCACCACGTCGCGCAGGGCCGTGGTCTCGGTGCCGTTGGCCGTGAGCACCGGCTGCTGCGAGCCGGCGCCGGTCTCGAGGTCGACCACCAGGCGGTAGCCCGCCCCCGACGCGGGGTCCGGCTTGAGCAGGAAGCTGCGCGGCTTGACCGCGGACTTGAGGTCCAGCACCACGCGCAGGTCACTGGTGTTGCGCTGGGCGTGGCGGATCTGCCGGACCACGGAGTTGGGCAGGGTGAAGAGGTCGAGGGCGTCGCGAACCTGGGCATTGGGCAGGTCCAGCACCACGCGCTCGGGGCCGTGCAGGGTGAAGATGCTGTGCTCGCTGGCCCCGCTCAGGTCGAAGACCACGCGCGTCGCGCCGTCGGCGGCGGAGAAACGCACCCCGCTGACGACCACTGGCTGGCCGGCAAACAGGCGGGGGGAGGTGAGCGCGGCGGAGGCCCCGACCGACAGCGCGATCAGGCGGCGCAGGAACAGGCGACGCTGTGCGTTATGCGTTGTATTACCCATGGTCACGGCCTCCCCGGGCGGGTTTCTGGTGCCCTTGACCTATTGTGTAGGCAATCCACGCGCAAATGCAAGACCAAAATCCAATGTTTTTAGATAGATAGAGAAGCTTCCTAGAAGCTTTCTAGGATTCGAGGCGATCCAGCACCGCCTGCCCGTCCGGGGTCAGGGCACGCAGCCGCACTTCGCGCCCGTCCGGGCGGTAGTCGATCGCCACGGCCAGATCGGCCCCGGGGAGGATCCCGGCCCCGCGCTCGGGCCACTCGATCAGGGCCACCGCATCCCCCACGAGGTAGTCGCGGATGCCCATGTACTCCAGCTCTTCCGGGTCCGAGAGTCGATACAGATCAAAGTGATAGAGCGCTCCGGCCGGGAGTTCGTAGGGCTCGACCAGGGTGTAGGTCGGGCTCTTGACCGCCCCTTCGTGTCCCAGCCCGTGCAGCCAGCCGCGCACCAGCGTGGTCTTGCCGGCACCCAGCTGGCCCTCGAGAAAGACCACCAGCGGCGCCCGGGCGGCGGCGGCCAGCTGCGCGCCCAGCGCCTCCATGGCCGCGGCGGATTCGATGCGCAGATGCCGTTCGGGGCTCGCTGCCTGTCTGCTGCTCATGACGGGATGTCCTGGTCGGGATTGACGCCCGCGCGCAGGCAGGCAAAGAGATCGCTGGCGATGAGGCCCCGCTCGCCCCGGGCGGCGGCCACATCGCCCGCGCGGGCATGCAGGCAGACGCTGGCACGGGCGGCGTCGGCCGGCGCCAGCCCCTGGGCGAGCAGGGCCCCGATCACGCCCGTGAGCACGTCGCCCATACCGCCGCTGGCCATGCCGGGGTTGCCGTAGGGGCAGACGGCGACCGGGCGCCCCGGGGCCGCCACCAGCGTGCCGGCCCCCTTGAGCACCACCACCCCGGCATAGCGGCGCTGCAGCTCGCGCACGGCGGCAAAGCGGTCGGCCTCCACCTCCGCCACCGTGCAGGCGAGCAGGCGCGCGGCCTCGCCCGGGTGGGGTGTGAGCACGGCCTGCGGTAGGGGCCGCGGGTCCTGTGCCAGGAGGTTGAGCGCATCGGCATCAAGCACCAGCGGACAGGTCGCCAGCAGGGCCTCGGCCAGCAGCTCCCGCCCCCAGGCGGCCTGGCCGAGGCCCGGCCCGATGGCGATGACGTCGGCGCGCGCGCACAGCCCGGCCAGCTCGCGACGCCCGGCCACCCCGTGGCACATGAGCTCGGGGCGGGCCGCGGCCTGGGCGGGGGCGTGTTCGGCCCGCGTGGCGAGCGTGACCAGTCCGGCGCCGCTGCGCAGGGCCGCCTCTCCGGCCAGGCGCGGGGCGCCGGCGTAGCCATGGTCGCCCCCCACCACCAACAGGCGCCCGGCGGCCCCCTTGTGGGCGCTGCGCGGCCGCGGGGCCAGCGCGGCTCGGGCCGGATGGGCGGGCAGGCGTTCGGCGCCCGGCTCGACGCCGGCATAGGCCGCCGCCGGCACATCCAGGTCCCGGAAGACGATCTCGCCGCAGCAGTCCGGCCCCTGCCCGGTGTACAGCCCCTGCTTGAGGCCGATGAAGCTCACCGTGAGGTCGGCACGCAGGGCCACGCCGAGGATACGGCCGGTGTCGGCGGCCAGCCCCGAGGGGATGTCCACGGCCACCCGTCGCGCATCCAGGGCATTGGCCTGCGTGATGGCGGCGGCAAGCTCCCCGCTCACGGGGCGCTCGAGGCCGGTGCCGAGCAGGGCGTCCACCACCACCTCGGCCGCCGGCAGCCGGCCATCGAAGCCCGACTCCACGCCGCCGGCCGCGAGATAGCGTGCCCGGGCACGTGCCGCATCGCCCTGGATGCGCGCCGCGTCCGCCAGCTGCAGCAAGCTGACCCCGAGGCCCTCTGCCCGGGCCAGGGTCGCGATCACGTAGCCGTCGCCGCCGTTGTTCCCCGCCCCGCACAGCACCAGCCAGCGGCGCGCCGCCGGCCAGCGCTGCCGGATCTCGGCGTAGGCGGCCTCGCCCGCGCGCGACATGAGTTCGAGGCCGGCGATGCCGCCCGCGATGGCGGCACGATCCAGCGCCCGCACCTGCGCGGCGGTATAGAGCGGCTGTGGCTGTTCGGATTCGGTCATGCGGTCACCGGGCACGGGATTATGAAGTGTGCATGCAGAAGACGGTACACTTTACCAAACCTCGAGCCACCGAAGACCGTCCGCACCGTGAGCAAGCCCCCATCCATGCCTGCCCCCCGACCGAGCGCCGCCCTGGCCGCCGACATCCGGCAGTGGGCACGTGACCTGGGATTCGGCGCCGTGGGCATCACCGACACCGAGCTCGGCGAGCACGAGGCGCGCCTGCTCGACTGGCTGGATCGCGGTCGCCATGGCGAGATGGACTACATGGCGCGGCACGGCACCCGCCGCAGCCGGCCGGCCGAGCTGGTGCCGGGCACGCTGCGCGTGATCTCGGTGCGCATGGACTACTTCCCGCCCGACGCGACCCCGGCCGAGGCCGTGCTGGGCGACCCGGAGCGGGCCTATGTATCGCGCTATGCCCTGGGCCGCGATTATCACAAGCTCATGCGCAACCGGCTGCAGCGCCTGGCCGAGCGAATCGAGGCGGCCGTCGGGCCCTTCGGCTACCGCGCCTTCGTCGACAGCGCCCCGGTGCTGGAGAAGGCCCTGGCGGAAAAGGCCGGGCTCGGCTGGATCGGCAAGCACACCAACCTGCTGAGCCGCGAGGCCGGCTCCTGGTACTTCCTCGGCGAGCTCTACACCGACCTGCCCCTGCCGCTGGACAGCCCGGGCGAGGCGCATTGCGGCACCTGCAGCGCCTGCATCGAGGCCTGCCCCACGCAGGCCATCGTCGGTCCCTACGAGCTGGATGCGCGGCGCTGCATCTCCTACCACACCATCGAGCTGCACGGCCCGATCCCCGAGGAGTTCCGCCCGCTGATCGGCAACCGCATCTACGGCTGCGACGACTGCCAGCTGGTCTGCCCCTGGAACCGCTTCGCCCGCCCCGCGGAACTCGCCGACTTCGCCGCCCGCCACGGCCTGGATGCGCCCGACCTCTGCGAGCTGTTCGCCTGGAACGAGACGGAATTCCTCTCACGCATGGAAGGCTCGGCCATCCGGCGCATCGGCCACGAGCGTTGGCTGCGCAACATCGCCGTGGCCCTGGGCAACGCCCCCAGCAGCGAGGCCGTCCTCGGCGCACTCCGATCGCGCGCCGATGACCCCTCGGCACTGGTGCGCGAGCATGTGCAATGGGCGCTGGCGCAGCACGGGGCAAGCAGTCGTAAGTTCCAAGTCTGAAGTCCCAAGTCAGGAGCGGCGGGCGCGGCCCGCCCTATGCGTGAATGCCACAGAGGGCACAGACTTCGCATCGCGCCTCGCGGCGCTCCTATGTGACTTGCGACTTACCTCCCACACCTCAAGGACTTGTAGTAGTTGATGAGGCCGTTGGTGGAGGCGTCGTGGCTGTCTACCGGCGTGTCGTCGGCCAGTTCGGCCAGCACCTTCTTCGCCAGCGTCTTGCCGAGTTCCACACCCCACTGGTCGAAGGAGTTCACGTGCCAGATCACGCCCTGGGTGAAGATCTTGTGTTCGTACAGGGCGATGAGTACGCCAAGGGTGTGTGGCGTGAGGCGGCGGAACAGTAGGCTGTTGCTCGGCCGGTTGCCCTCGAAGACCATGTGCGGCAGGCGCACGTCCATGTCCTCCGGGGAGAGGCCGAGTTTCTTCACCTCCTTGCGTGCCTGGGCGAGGCTGCGCCCCTTCATCAGTGCCTCGGTCTGGGCGAAGAAGTTGGAGAGCAGGATGCGGTGGTGATCGCCCACCGGGTTGTGTGACTCGGCCGGAGCCAGGAAGTCGGCCGGGATCAGCTTGGTGCCCTGGTGGATGAGCTGGTAGAAGGCGTGCTGGCCGTTGGTGCCGGCCTGTCCCCAGATGATGGGACCGGTGGAATAACCGACGCGGCGGCCGTCGCGGTCGATGTACTTGCCGTTGCTCTCCATGTCCGCCTGCTGCAGGTAGCGGGGCAGCAGCGAGAGGTACTGGTCGTAGGGCAGGATGGCGTGGGCCTGTGCGCCGAAGAAGTTGTTGTACCAGACCCCGAGCAGGGCGAGGATCACCGGCAGGTTCTGTTCGAGCTCGGCCTCCTGGAAGTGCCGGTCCATGGCATGCGCACCGGCCAGCAGCTCCTCGAAACGGTCCATGCCCACGGCCAGCACGATGGGCAGCCCGATGGCCGACCACAGCGAGTAGCGGCCGCCCACCCAGTCCCAGAACTCGAACATGTTGGCGGGATCGATGCCAAAGGCCTCCACCCCCTCGCGATTGGTGGACACCGCGACGAAGTGGCGGGCGACGGCCGCCTGGTTGCCGTCGCAGGCCGCGAGCAGCCAGTCGCGCGCGGTATGCGCGTTGGTCAGCGTCTCCTGGGTGGTGAAGGTCTTGGAGGCGATGATGAAGAGCGTGGTGCGTGGATCGACGCGCTTCAGGGTCTCGCTGATATCGGTGGCATCGACATTGGAGACGAAGTGCAGGCGCAGGCGCTCGTGCCCATAGGGCTTGAGCGCCTCGCAGACCATGCGCGGGCCGAGGTCGGAGCCACCGATACCGATGTTGACCACGTCGGTGACCACCTCGCCGGTGAAGCCCGTCCACTCCCCGCTGCGCACGCGCGTCGAGAAATCGCGCATCCGCGCGAGCACGCCACGCACCAGCGGCATGACGTCCTCGCCATCGACATGCACGGGGGTGTTGCCGCGATGGCGCAGCGCCGTATGCAGCACGGCACGCTGCTCGGTGTTGTTGATCCGGTCGCCACGCAACATGGCATCGCGCCAGTCCTCGAGCTCCATGCCCCGCGCGAGCTCGAACAGATACTGCATCGTCTCGTCGACGATGCGGTTCTTGGAGTAATCGAGCAGGAGGTCCTCGAAGCGCGCCGTATAGCGCTCGAAGCGCTGCGGATCGTCGCGGAACAGGTCGCGCATGTGGCGACTCTTCATCGCGTCGTAATGCGCGGCGAGATGCGCCCAGCCGGATGTGGTCGTCGGGATCGTCATCGATCGTCGTCACCCCGTAACTGGAGCCGGATCAGAGACGGCGGTTGCATGTGCTGGTCGTTATTCCCTGTCGACGCTGTTGCGCCAGGCCTGGTCCTCGGCATCGAACAGCCGCGCCGATTCGGCCGGCCCCCAGCTGCCCGCGGGATAATAATGGATAAAGCTGTTTTCTTCACCCCAGACCCTGAGCACGGGGTCGACCACGCGCCAGGCCCACTCGACCTCATCATAACGAAGAAACAGCGAGCGCTCACCCTGTATCACGTCCAGCAGCAGGGCCTCGTAGGCGTCAATCTTCACGTCGTCATGTGCGCAGTAGCTGGCATCGAGCTGGGTGGTACGCGCCTTCATCTCCAGTCCGGAGCGCTTCACCTGCATCTCCAGGCGTATGCATTCATCGGGCTGGATACCGAGCAATAACCAGTTGGGCCGGATGCGCTCCACCGCGGTGTCGCGAAACAGCTGCTGCGGCGGGTACTTGAAGCGGATGCTCACCATGGCGCTGTCGGCGGCCATGCGCTTGCCGGTACGCAGGTAGAACGGCACGCCGCGCCAGCGCCAGTTGTCGATGTAGAGCTTGAGCGCGGCGTAGGTCTCGGTGAGGCTGTCGGCGGCCACGCCCGCCTCTTCCCGGTAGGCGCGCACGGCCTCGCCGTTCACCGTGCCGCCTGCATACTGGGCGCGGAAGGCGTGGTCGTGCACGTTCGAGGGCGCGATGGGACGGATGGAACGCAGCACCTTCACCTTCTCGTCGCGCAGGGCCTCGCCCTCCAGCGAGGAAGGCGGTTCCATGGCCACCAGGGTGAGCATCTGCAGCAGATGCGACTGGATCATGTCGCGCAGGGCACCCGCGTCCTCGTAATAGGCCGCACGCCCCTCGATGCCGCGCGACTCGGCATGCACGATCTGCACGTGGTCGATGTAGTTGCGGTTCCACAGCGGCCCGAGCAGCAGGTTGGCGAAGCGGAACACGAGGATGTTCTGGATCGTGCCCTTGCCCAGGTAGTGATCGATGCGAAAGATCTGCTGCTCGGTGAAGTGCCGGTGCAGGCTCTGCTCCAGGGCCTGCGCGCTCTCCAGGTCATAACCGAAGGGCTTCTCCACCACCAGGCGGCGCCAGCCCCCCTCCTGTGCGTGCAATCCCTGGGCCGCCAGACGCTGTGCCACCTCGGCATATTCGGCTGGCGGGATGGCCATGTAGAACACGGCATTCGGGGGCAGGGCCGCGTCCTCGTCCAGACGCTGGCGCAGGGCGGCGTAATCGGCGTCCTCGCGCAGGTCGCCACGCTGAAAGTGCAGGCGCGCGGCAAACCGCGCGAAGACTTCGGCATCCAGCCGGCCCTTGCGTGCCCGGGCGGCGAGTTGCGTCTTCACCTCCTCGCGCCACTGCTCGTCGCGCCAGTCGCGCCGCCCCACCCCGAGCACCCTGAGCCCGTCCGGCAGCTGGCCGTCCTCTTCCAGGTGATAGAGCGCGGGCAGCAGCTTCAGCGCGGCGAGGTTGCCGGTGGCGCCGAAGATGACGAAGGTGCAGGGCTCGTTGGTCATCGTGCGCCTATTTGGCCCGGGTGATGGCATGGCCGCCGAAGGCGCGGCGCATGATGGACAGCACGCGGTTGCCGTAGGCGGTCTCGTCCTGGCTGTCGAAGCGCGTCCACAGGGAGCCGGCGATCACCGGCGCGGCCACGCCGAGTTCCACCGCCTCCTGCACCGTCCAGCGGCCCTCGCCGGAATCGGCCACCACGGGGGCGATATCCGCCAGCGCCTGGTCCTGGGTGAAGGCCTCGGCGGTGAGGTCCAGCAGCCAGCTGCGCACCACCGAGCCATGGCGCCACATCTCGGTGATCTCGGCGAGGTCCAGCGCGAACTCCTCCTTCGCCCGGAGGATGGCCAGGCCCTCGGCCATCGCCTGCATCATGCCGTACTCGATGCCGTTGTGAACCATCTTGGTGAAGTGGCCGGCTCCGACCGGGCCCACGTGTGCCCAGCCACGATCCACACCAGGGGCGAGATCGCGGATGACGGGCTCGATGACGCGAAACACCGCCTCGTCCGCACCAACCATCATGCAGTAGCCGTTGTCCAGCCCCCAGACGCCGCCCGAGGTGCCGGCATCGGCATAACGGATGCCGTGCTCGGCGAGCATCTGCCCGCGGCGCATGCTGTCACGGTACCAGGCGTTGCCGCCGTCGATGACGATGTCCTCGGGCTCGAGCAGCGGGATCACCTCCTTGAGCGTCTGCTCGGTGATCTCCCCGGCCGGCAGCATCAGCCACAGGACGCGCGGCGCCTCCAGCCGGCCAATGGCCTCCGCCACCGTGGCCGCCGGGATGATGCCGTCCTCGCGTTCCAGCTGTGCCGCCACCGCCGGATCACGGTCCACGCCCACCACCGAGTGGCCCGCGCGCGACAGGCGCCGCGCCATGTTGCCGCCCATACGGCCCAGACCGATCATTGCCAGCTGCATGTTACCCTCGCTTGCTCGTTGAGAATTCCGTAAAGTAAAGCACCTTCGCGAACGGCCCGTCCAGGTGACCGTCGTAACACAGGCGTGTAACGCCTTGGTGAAACCTGCATCGAGCCGCTTCGAACAACCGCCCGCCCATGAAGATCCTGTTCGCCACCAGCGAGGCCTTTCCGCTCATCAAGACCGGCGGGCTCGGTGACGTCAGCGGCAGCCTGCCGCTCGCGCTCAAGTCGCTGCGCCAGGATGTGCGTCTGATCCTGCCGGCCTACCCCGAGGCGCGTCGCCGCATCGCCCGCCTGCGCGTGATGGCCGAATTCGAGCTGCCGCCGTTCCCCGGGATGGTGCGCATCCTGCGCGGCCGCCTGCCGTCCACGCGCCTGCCGCTGTATCTCGTCGACGCCCCCCTGCTCTTCGATCGCGCAGGCGACCCCTACCGTGCCCCCAACGGGGGCGACTGGCAGGACAACCACCTGCGCTTCGGCCTGTTCGCCCAGGCCGTGGTACGCGCGGCGCTGGGCCAGGCGAACCTGGACTGGCAGCCCGACATCGTGCACTGCAACGACTGGCAGACCGGCCTGGTGCCCGCCCTGCTGGCCGCGCAGGCGGAACGCCCGCGCACCCTGTTCACCATCCACAACCTCGCCTACCAGGGCCTGTTCCCGCCGCAGACGCTGGCCGAACTCGGCCTGGACTCGCGACTGTGGCACAGCGAGGCGCTGGAGTTCTACGGCCAGCTCTCCTTCATCAAGGGCGGGCTGGTATTCGCCGACCACCTGACCACGGTCAGCCCGACCTACGCCAAGGAGATCCAGACGCCGCGCCAGGGCTATGGCCTGGCCGGCCTGCTGACCCATCGGCGCGACCAGCTGACCGGCATCCTCAACGGCATCGATTACCGGGAGTGGGATCCGCACGGCGATCCCTATATCCATACGCCCTTCGATGCCGAGACCCTGGCCAACAAGGCAAGCAACAAGCATGCCCTGCAGGAGGCCTTCGGCCTGGAGCCGCGGCCGCGCACGCCGCTGCTCGCCTTCATCGGCCGGCTGGTGGAGCAGAAGGGCATCGACCTGCTGCTGGACGCCGTGCTGCCGCTGCTCGCCCAGCAGGACCTGCAGTTGGTGCTGCTCGGTACCGGCGAGGCCGGCCTGGAGCGGCGGGTACGCGACCTCATCGCCACCTTCCCCGACCGCGTGGCCGGGCACATCGGCTACAGCGAGGCCCATGCCCACCTGATCGAGGCCGGCGCGGACATCTTCGTCATGCCCTCGCGCTTCGAGCCCTGCGGGCTCAACCAGATGTACAGCCTGCGCTACGGCACCCCGCCCGTGGTGCGCCGCACCGGCGGCCTGGCCGACACGGTCGTCGATGCCACGGCCGCCACACTGAAAAACGGCACGGCCACCGGCTTCCACTTCGAACAGGACGACCCCCTGGCCCTGCGCGAGGCCCTGCTGCGCGCCATCGCGCTCTACGACCGGCCCACCGCCTGGCGCCGCCTGGCGCAACAGGGCATGACCCGCGACTTCAGCTGGGAACGCAGTGCCCGCGACTACATCTCGCTCTACAAGTCACTGATGAAAAAGACGAATTAGCCTTTCCGGGGGATACCCGGATCATTCCTCTCCGCGGCCGCATTGGCATCGCCATGGCCCGGCAAGCTATAATGTGCGGCTGTTTTTGCCCGGGGCACGCATCACCCACGCCCCCGGCGGGGGACTTCATTCCGATCGCGAACACCACCGGCCACAGGCCGCGGGGGACTGTTTTGTCTATGAATGCTGCACTGAGAACGCACACCGGCCCGCAGGACAAGGAGCTGCGCTCACGCGTGAAGCTGCTGGGGACACTGCTGGGCAACCTGCTGCGCGACCACGCGGGACAGGCGGTCTACGATGCGGTGGAGAAACTGCGCAAGGGCTACATCGGTCTGCGCAAGAAGGACGACCAGGCCAGACGCCGGCGCCTGATGCAGCTCATCGACGACCTCGACGTGCAGACCCTGGAACAGGTGATTCGCGCCTTCAGCATCTACTTCATGCTGGTCAATCTCGCCGAGGAAGCCTGGGCGCATCGCTGGCGCCGTCGCCAGCTGCATGCCGGCGGTCCGCTGTGGCGCGGCTCCTTCGATCACACCCTGCGCGAATTCCATGAACAGGGCATCGACCCCGATCAGGTACAGACGCTGATCGAGAAACTGCGCTACATGCCGGTGTTCACGGCGCACCCCACCGAGGCACGCCGCCGCTCCATCATGGAGGCGCAGCGCCGCATCTTCCTCACCAGCAACAAGCTCGACAACCCGAAGCTGTCGAGGGAAGAGCGTCAGGACATCATCGACGAGCTGCAGAGCCAGATCCAGATCCTATGGCGCACCAACGAGGTACGCACCAAGAAGCCGCAGGTGCGCGACGAGATCAAGTACGGCCTGTTCTACTTCCAGGAAAGCCTGTTCGAGGCCGTACCCACCACCTACCGCTTCTTCGAGAAGGCCATCCGCCGCACCTACGGCCTGCGCGAGGACGGCTCGCCGGTGATCGAGGTGCCGAGCTTCATCCGCTTCGGCTCCTGGATCGGCGGCGATCGCGACGGCAATCCCAATGTCACCCCCGAGGTCACCGAGCTGGCCGTGCGCCTGCAGATGCAGGAGGTGCTGGAGGAATACCTGCGCCACATCGATGCCCTGCGCCACATCCTCACCCACTCGATTCTGCTCTGCCAGCCCTCCGCGGCCTTCATGCAGAGCCTGGAACAGGACGAGGGCATCAGCAACCTGGTGTTCGGCGGCTATCCCGACCGCTTCCGCACCGAGCCCTACCGCCGCAAGCTCTATTTCATCGCCTACCGCCTGCGCGAGACGCTGAAGACCGTGCGCCGTCGCCTGGATGGCGAACGGGCGGTACTGCCCTCCGTGGCCTATGCCTCGCCGGCCGAACTCCTGGCCGATCTGCACGTGATGCGCGACTCGCTCACCAGCCACGGCGACGGCAATATCGCCAACGGCCGGCTGAAGGACCTGATCCGCCTAGTGGAAAGCTTCGGCTTCCACCTGCTCAATCTGGACATCCGCCAGGAATCCACCGTGCATACCAGCGCGGTCACCGAGATCCTGGCCCAGATCGCCCCTGACACCGACTACCGGCGGCTCGACGAGGCCGGACGCCTGGCGGCACTCAGCCGGCTGATCAGCGAGGACAGCCTGCCGGCGGTCGATACCGAGGCCCTGGGCGAGCAGGCCCGCGAGACGCTCGCGACCTTCGCCGTAATGGCGGGCATGCGCGAGGAGGCCGGTCCCGAGACCTTCGGCACCTACGTCATCTCCATGACGCACACCGCCAGCCACGTGCTGGAGGTGATGCTGCTGGCCCGCCTGGCGGGCCTGGCCGGTCGCCGCGATGGCGAGTGGTTCTGCGACATCCTGATCTCGCCGCTGTTCGAGACCATCGAGGATCTCAAGCACGTCGAGCAGGTGCTCACCGACCTGCTCGGCAACCCGACCTATGCCGCCCTGCTGCGCGCCTCGGGCAACCTGCAGGAGGTCATGCTCGGCTACTCGGATTCCTGCAAGGACGGCGGCATCATCGCCTCCTCCTGGAACCTGTACCAGGCACAGCAGAACATCATCCGCCTGACCGATGCGCATGGCGTGGAATGCCGCCTCTTCCATGGCCGCGGCGGCACCGTCGGCCGCGGCGGCGGCCCCACCCACGAGGCCATTCTTTCCCAGCCGGCCGGCACGGTGCATGGACAGATCAAGTTCACCGAGCAGGGCGAGGTGCTGTCCTACAAGTACAGCAACCTGGAGACGGCCGCCTACGAACTCACGATGGGTGCCACCGGCCTGCTCAAGGCCAGCCGCGGCCTGGTGGAAAAGTCCAGCGAGCAGCCGGCCAGCTCCCTGCAGCTGATGGAAAGGATGTCGCAGTACGGCGAGGACAGTTACCGCGACCTCACCGACCACACGCCGGGCTTCCTCGACTACTTCTACGAGGTCACCCCGGTGATGGAGATCGGCCAGCTCAACATCGGCTCGCGCCCCTCGCACCGCAAGCAGACCGACCGCTCCAAGGCCTCGATCCGCGCCATCCCCTGGGTGTTCGGCTGGGCGCAGTCGCGCCACACCCTGCCCGCCTGGTATGGCATTGGTTCGGCCCTGGAGCGCGTGCGCGCGGACGACCCGCAAAACCTCGAACGCCTGCGCCGGATGTATTGCGACTGGCCCTACTTCCGCGCCCTGCTGAGCAACGTGCAGATGTCGCTGTTCAAGGCCGACATGGGCACCGCCGCCGAGTATGCACAGCTCAGCAGCAATCCGGAGCAGGCCAGGAGCATCTTCGAGAAGGTACGGAGCGAGTACGAACGCACGGTGCGCAACGTGCTGGAGGTGGTGGAAGAGGATCACCTGCTGGCGGAGAACGAGGCCTTAGCCCTGTCGCTGTCGCGGCGCAATCCCTACCTGGACCCGCTGAACCACGTGCAGATCACCCTGATCCGCCGCACGCGGGCCATCGATCTGGACGCGACCATGAACGCGGCCTGGCTGAGCCCGCTGCTGCGCAGCATCAACGCCATTGCCGCCGGCATGCGCAACACCGGCTAGAACGCCCCGCGGACAGGAATCGCGGGCAAAAAAATGCCCCCTCTGGCGAGGGGGCTAATGCCGGACAATGCAAAGCAAACAAGCTAAATCCCATTAAACACGACCCTCAGGTCCGTTTGCCGAGGGCGGCGACGACACGCTCGGCGTCGCGTCGCTCCCGGTGGTCCATCTCCTCCCTGAGCTCCACCAGCCGTTCCTCGGCCGGCGGATAGGCTTGCTGGGCGGCGCGTGCGTACCAGCGGAAGGCCTCCAGCCGGTCGCTCGCCACCCCGATACCGCGGTGATAGATCTCGCCCAGCTTGAACTGGGCGATGGCCCATCCCTCCTCGGCGAGCTGTGTGAGGCAGCGCACGGCCTCCTGCGGATTCGGCTCTGCCCCGTTGCTGCCGTGGAGCTGATCCAGCCCGCGCTCGTAGAGCGCGACCGAATCGCTGGCGACGGCCTGCTGGGTCATGCCCAGCATCAGCACGCCGCACATCATCATGGCAAGAGCAATCATGACTTTCGTCATTCGCGTTCCCCTTTTGCTCTCATGCGTTCTCCCCCCTGATCGTCATGGTAATGACGGGCGCCTGCCGGGCAACGGCAGGACGGGCGGAACTTGAATGGGTTCACAGGGGAGAAGTGCAAAAGGTGATGACGATCACAGGTCGCCCGAGGGCGGGACGGCCGGTGCCGGGGGTACGCATGGCGGGCGACGGGGCGCCCGCCGGGGGATCAGGCGGCCTGCACCGGGATCGCGTGGCTGGTGCGGGCGATCTGGTTGCGCTCGTTGACGTAGACGAGGTTGGGCTTGAAGTCGGCGACCTCGGCCTGGTCGAGCTGGGCATAGGCGCAGATGATCACGCGGTCGCCAGGGGCGGCGAGATGCGCGGCGGCGCCGTTCACGGAGATCACGCCACTGCCTTCCTCGGCACGGATGGCGTAGGTGGTGAAGCGCTCGCCGTTGTTCATGTTGTAGATGTGGATCTGCTCGTACTCGTGGATACCCGCGGTGTCGAGCAGGCGGCCATCGATCGCGCAGGAGCCCTCGTACTCCAGCTCCGCGTGGGTCACGCGCGCCTGGTGCAGCTTGGCCTTGAGCAGAGTCAGATGCATGCCTGTGAAACCTCGGTATCGCTGTTGAACGTCAGACCCGGACCGATCGGCCGGGCTGGCAATTATGCGGGATTCGCCCGCCTGCGGCAAACCCCGCCACACCGCCCGGGAGCGGCCATCGGGATCGCCTAGGGCCGCGTGAACGGGAGGTTGTCGATCAGGCGCGCGCGCCCGAGCCAGGCGGCGGCGAGCACGATGAGTTCGCGGTCCCCGGGTCCGGGCAGGGCCAGGTCGGCCGCGCGGCGCACGCTGATGTAATCGGGGCGGAAGCCGGCCTTTTCAAGGGCCCGGGCGGCATGCGCCTCGGCCCCGGCAAGGTCCGGCTCACCGGCCTTTAGGGCCTCGACCAGCTCGCGCAGGATGGCATGGAGCCGCGGCGCACGGGCCCGCTCCTCGGGGCTGAGATAGCCGTTGCGCGAACTGAGGGCCAGGCCGTCGGGCTCGCGCACCGTGGGCAGGCCCTCGATGGCCACCGGGAAGTCGAGATCGGCGACCAGACGCCGGATCACCAGGAGCTGCTGCCAGTCCTTCTCGCCGAACACGGCCACGTCCGGCTGCACCATGTTGAAGAGCTTGGCGACCACCGTCGCCACCCCGGTGAAGTGCCCGGGCCGGGAGGCCCCCTCCAGGACCTCCGTCACCCCAGCCACCTCCACGCGCGTGAGGCTGCCACCGGCCGGGTAGACCTCGGCCTCCGGCGGGGCGAACAACAGGTCGGCGCCGGCCGCGGCGAGCGCGGCGGCATCCGCCTCCAGGGTGCGCGGGTAGGCGGCCAGGTCGTCGGCGCGGTCGAACTGCAGGGGGTTGACGAAGATCGAGACCACCACGCGCTCGGCAAGTGCGCGGGCCCGCTCGACCAGGGCCAGGTGCCCGGCATGCAGGTTGCCCATGGTGGGCACCAGGGCGATGCGCGCCCCCTGGCCACGCCAGTCGGCGACGGCCGCGCGCAGGCCGGCGATGGTCACCTCGCGCTGCATCAGAAGGCGTGTTCGGCCGTGGGGAAGCGGCCGGTCTTCACCTGGTCGACGTAGTCACGGATGGCAGCCTCGATGCCCTCGGCACCGGCGAGGAAGTCCTTCGCAAAGCGCGGCATGTTGCCGGTGAGGCCCAACACGTCGTGCAGCACCAGGATCTGCCCGTCGCAGCCCGCCCCCGCGCCGATGCCGATCACCGGGATGGCCACGGCGTCGCGGATACGGTCGGCCAGGGCCGCCGGCACGCATTCCAGCAGCAGCAGGTCGGCCCCCGCCTCGGCCAGCGAGAGCGCATCGCGCACCATGGCATCGGCGGCGGCGGCCTCCCGGCCCTGCACGCGATAGGCCCCCAGCTTGTGTATGGACTGTGGCTTGAGGCCCAGGTGGGCACAGACCGGGATGCCGTTTTGTGCCAGCAGCCGCACGGTCTGTTCCTGGGCGGCACCGCCCTCGAGCTTGACCATCTGCGCCCCGCCCTCCTTGAGGAAGCGGGCGGCGTTGTCCAGGGCCCGCTCGGGCGTGGGATAGCTCATGAACGGCATGTCGGCCATGAGCAGTGCCCGCTCGCAGCCACGCGCCACGCAACGGGTGTGATAGAGCATCTCCTCCATCGTCACCGGCAGGGTGGTCTCGTGCCCCTGCACCACCATGCCCAGCGAATCGCCGACCAGGATCACGTCCATGCCGGCGGCATCGAGCACGCGGGCAAAGCCTGCCTCGTAGGCCGTCAGGCAGGCGATCTTCTCCCCCTCGGCCTTGAGCTTGCGCAGGCGGGTGACGGTCGTGCGGCGGATGTCCTGGTGTCGACTCATGGGCAGTCTCTGGCAGTGCGATTGGCCCGCTGCCTGGCGCTTACATCGCGAAGGGCAGCGGGTTGAAATAGTGGCGGCCGCTGCGCTGGGTGCGGATCTGCTCCAGCAGGGCCTGGTAGTCCGGCTCGCGGTTCACCAGATCGATCTCGCTGGCGTTCACGATCAGCAGGGGCGCGTCATTATAGTGGTAGAAGAATTCCGTGTATGCATCGCACAGCCGCTGCAGGTAGGCGCTGTCGATGGTCTGCTCGTAGCGCCGGCCACGCCCCGCGATGCGTCGCAGGAGCACGTCCACCGGGGCCTGCAGGTAGACGACGAGGTCCGGCACCGGGGCGTCGATGGTCATCTGCTGGTAGACCTGCTCGTAGAGCGCGAGCTCGTCGGCGTCCAGGGTGAGCCCTGCAAACAGGCGGTCCTTCTCGATGAGGAAGTCGGCGATGCGCACCGGGCGGAACATGTCCGCCTGGCGCAGCGCCTGCATCTGGCGCACCCGTTGCATGAGGAAGAAGAGCTGGGTGGGCAGGGCCCCGGCACGCGGGTCCTGATAGAAGCGCTCGAGAAAGGGGTTCTCCTCCGGCCCCTCCAGCAGCAGTTCGGTGCCGAAATCCTCCGAGAGTCGCCGCGCCAGGCTGGTCTTGCCGACGCCGATCGGCCCCTCGATGACGATATAGCCGGGCAGGTCGCGGCTCATGCCTCCGACTCCCTGGCGTCCGTCTCCAGCACCCGCAGGCCGTCCCGCGGGCAGCGCGCGCACAGCGCGTCCAGGGCGCCGAGACGCGGAATGACGAGATCCGGCGCGATCTCCTGCAGGGGATAGAGCACGAAGGCGCGCTCGGCCAGGCCGGGATGCGGCACGGTGAGCCGCTTGCTCTCGATCACGGCATCGCCGTAGAGGAGCAGGTCCAGGTCCAGGGTGCGCGGCCCCCAGTGTTGACCCCCGCGCACGCGACCATGCGCCTGCTCGATGGCGAGCAGCGCCTCCAGCAGGCCCTCGGCCGGCAGCCGCGTCTGCAGACAGGCCACGGCATTGACGTAATCGGGCTGATCCTGTGGGCCCATGGGCGGATTGTGGTAGAGCCGGGAGGCCGCGGTGAGCGTCACCCCCTCGATCCCGCCGAGCTCCTCCAGCGCCCGGGCCACCTGGGCGGCCGGGTCGTCGAGGTTGCTGCCCAGGCCGATGTAGGCGGTCGTGCCCTGCATCACCTCAGTCACCCCCTCCGCCCTTCTTCGGCGGGCGACGACGCCGCCGGCGCCTGGGCTTGCCGCTGCCCTTGCCCTCGTTGCCGGCACCGGCCAGCAGCTTCTGCTGGCCGGCGGCGTCGGTCTCCTGGAACTCGGTCCACCACTGGCAGTCCCCCGGCGGCAGCTCGCCCGAGCGGCTGCGCAGGCAGAGGAAGTCGTAGGCGGCACGAAAGCGCGGGTGGGCGGCCAGGCGCAGGGCCCGTCCGCGGGACTTGTGGCGGAAGCGCGGCTGCAGGGTCCAGATCTCGCGCATGGGAATGCCGAAGCGCTTGGGGATGGAGGTGGCCCGCTGCTGCAGGCTCATGATGTTGTGCGCCGCCTGCTGCAGGGCCGGGATCTCCGGCACGCCGTCCTCGGCCATGATGGCCGCCGCCTCGTGGCGCAGGGGCTCCCACAGCAGGGCGGCGAAGAGGAAGGCCGGCGTCACCGGCCTGTCCTCGTTGATGCGGGCGTCGGTGTTGGCCAGGGCATTCAGCACGAAGGTGACGGGGAAGCCCTCCTCTTCGTGGGCCAGGGCCTCTTCCGTGAGCGGGAAGAGGTGCTCGAACAGGCCGTAGTGGCGCAGCATCTCGAAGGTCTGCACGGCACTGCCGCCATGGAACAGCTTGAGCACCTCGTCGAACAGCCGCGCGGGGCTGATCTCGGCCAGCAGGTCGGCGAACTCGTGCATGCCGGCCTCGACCGCCGGGTCGATGCGGAAACCGAGCTTGGCGGCGAAACGCACGGCGCGCAGCATGCGCACCGGGTCCTCGCGAAAACGGGTGTCGGGATCGCCGATCAGGCGCAAGCGACCCGCCTCGAGGTCCTTCATGCCGCCGACGAAGTCGACCACCGAGAAGTCGGCGATGTTGTAGTAAAGGGCGTTGATGGTGAAGTCACGGCGCCAGGCATCCTGGTCCAGGGTGCCGTAGACGTTGTCGCGCAGGATGCGTCCGTCGTCGCTGGTGACGGCGGCGGCCTCGCTCGCCTCGTCGTCGTCCTCGTGCGGGGCACGGAAGGTCGCCACCTCGATGATCTCGCGACCGAAGTGCACATGGGCCAGGCGGAAGCGCCGGCCGATCAGGCGGCAGTTGCGAAACAGCTCGCGCACCTGTTCGGGACGCGCGTCGGTGGCGATGTCGAAGTCCTTGGGTTCGCGTCCCAGCAGCAGGTCGCGCACGCCACCGCCGACGAGAAAGGCCTGGTAGCCCGCCTCGTGCAGGCGGTACAGGACCTTGAGCGCATTCTGGCTGATGTTGGCCCGGGAGATGGGGTGCTCGGACCGGGCGTAGACGCGTGGTTCGGCGGCGTTCTGGTTGTTGTTGTACACGGCCCCGGCCAATCTGAAAGGGTAACGAAGCAGGTATCGTATCAAGTCTTTCAACGACTTGCAGTTGGTTCCCGGTGTGGTACTCACGTCGTGATTATCCTCGTTGCTTGCCCAGCGCATCGCGCAGGCGGCGGCGGTCGCGCTTGCTCGGCCGACCGCCGGTCTCGACCCGCGCGAGGCGGTCCAGCCGGCGGGTCTCCGCCAGGGCCTCCCGCTTCGCCAGGCTCTCGGGCGTCTCCTCGTAGAGGCCGGCGGCCTCGGCGGCGGGACGCCGCTGATCGTTCAGGGCCTCCACCACGACCTCGTAGCGCTCCTCGCCCCGCAGGATCTCCAGCCGGTCACCCGGCCGCACGGTGCGGGCCGGCTTCACACGCTGGCCGTTGACATGCACCTTGCCGCCCCCGATGGCCGCGGTGGCGGCCGCGCGGGTCTTGAAGAAGCGCGCCGCCCAGAGCCACTTGTCCAGGCGCAGCTCCGCCAGGGGCTCACGTCCCGCCATCAGCCGCAGCCATCCAGCACGAAGTTGGCCAGCGACCAGCCCGAACGGAAGGCCCCCTCCAGCCGCGGCGAGATGCACCAGTCGCCACACAGGCCGAGGCGCGCACCGGCATCGAACAGAAAGGGCGTGTCCTGCCCGCCCAGCGGCATGGCCTCGCGCCAGAAGCGGGCGGCGCGCACGCGCGGCTTGGGCAGGCGCTGACCGGTGGCCTCGGCGAAGGCCTTGAGCAGCGCCTGGATGACGTCCTCCGGCGCCATCTCCTGACGCGTCTCCGTCCACTCGGGCGTGGCATGCAGCACCCAGGCCTCGCGCTCGGCGCGGCGCGGCTTGCTGCTGTTGCGGGCGACCCAGTTGAGCGGCGAGCGCGCGACATAGGCCGCATCGTACGGCAGATCCAGCGGCTCGTCGAAGCCCAGCAGCACGGTCCAGCCGGGCGTCATCTGCACGCCGGCGAGCCGGCCCGCCAGATCCGGGCTCAGCGGCTCGACCAGACGCAGGGCCGCTGCCGGCGGCAGGGCCAGCACGACCAGGTCGTAACGGCCCAGGTCCTCCCCCAGGCGGTCGATCAGGCGCAGGCCCTCGCCTTCGGGCACCAGGCGCATCACCTCGGTACCCACCCGCACCTCGCAGAGTTCGCCCAGGTGGCGCGCCAGGGCCCCCATGTTGGGCGTGCCCACGTAGCGGGGCATGGCGTCGCGGCTCATGAAGTTGCCGCGATCCACCTCGACCACCCAGCCCTGCCAGGGCTGCACCACGCCCTCCAGCAGCCAGCCTTCCAGGGCCTCGCAGAACTGCTCGTCGTGGGCGGTGAAGTACTGGGTGCCGGCGTCGAATTCGTAACCCCGGGCACGGTAGCTGGCCATGCGCCCGCCGGCATGCAGGCCGCGCTCGAAGACACGCACCTCGGGGATGTCGAGGACCAGCGAGGTGGCGCAGGCCAGCCCTGCCATGCCGGCACCGACGATGGCCACCGATTCGGGCGCCGTGGCCAGCGGGGCGAAGGGGGACCCGTCCGGCCGGTTCATGCGCTGCCCCGGGTCGTGTTCATGCTCTGGGTCATTCGGCCCAGGCCACGATGTGATCCTCGTAGTCCTCGTCCACCACCGCGCTCTCGCAGACGACGCGCCCGCGCACCGACTGACCGGCGGCATGCACGGAGGCGGGGTCGCCGGTGAGCAGCGGGTGCCAGACCGGCAGGTCGCCACCCTCGGCCAGTCGCCGGTAGGCGCAGGTCGAGGGCAGCCAGTGGAACTGCGCGAAGTCCTCCTGCGACAGGTCGATGCAGTCGTCCACGCGCTCCAGGCGGTGCTCGTAGTCGCTACAGCGACAGCTGTTGGTATCCAGCAGGCGACAGGCGATGTCGGTGTAGTAGACATGGGCATCATCAGAGCCGCTGTCCTGCAGCTTGTGCAGGCAGCAGCGCGCGCAGCCGTCGCAGAGCGACTCCCATTCCGCCCGCGTCATCTCTGCCAGCGTCCTGGCCTGCCAGAAGGGCTGTGTCATGCGGCCGTATCCCCTGCGACCGTCTGCTGCAGGCGCTCGCGCAGTGCGGGGAAGTCGCGTGGCGGGACGTATTCCAGCACCTCGCGCTCCTCCTCGCCCAGCAGCAGCGCCAGCCCCTTGTCGGGATAGAGCCAGTAGGTCTGCGTGTTATTCAGGCGCAGGGTCTCGGCCGGCGGGCCGAAGCGCTGTTCCACGATGGCGGCATCGTACTGCGCCGTCGGGATATAGGTGAGCGCCCCCACCGGCAGGTCGTACACCGAACGGATGTCGGCCTCGGTGAGACCGAGCTTGCGCGCCCCGCTGGGCATGGGCTCGCTGTTCGGCGCGCGGTCGGCCATGGCCGCGAGTTGCGCCTCGTCGGCCGCCAGCCGCGCGATCACGCGGGCCTCCAGCACGCCCAGCGTGATGCGGCCGAAATAGGCCTCGAGATACAGCCCGCCGTCGGCCTCGCGGAACAGGGCGATCTCCGGCAGGGCGCGAAAGGTCTGGGCCACCGTGCGCAGGTCCGACTCGCCCAGGGTCACGCCGAACACGCGCGACCCCCCGTCCGCCAGGGACTCCACCACCCAGGGCAGGTCCTGCGTCGCCAGCTGGCGCGGGTCGTCACAGGCTGCAAGCAGCAGCATCAACCCGAGCGCCATCAGCGTGCCTTTCATCTCGTTCACTCCACAGCATCCATTTACAGGTAGCCAGATCATACCATCCCGTCCGGCATCAGGTTTGGCTCCCCGTCCACGCCGGGTATAATCCGCCCGCGCAACGAGGAGACCCCAGACGCATGGCATTGACCGACTTCCTGACCGCCGGACGCATCCCGCGCGAGCTGGTCGGCGCGACACTCGTGATCGCCGACACCGACACCCTGCACCGTGCCGACGGCTTCCTGACCGACCTGGCAGACCGCCTCGGCAACGTCGGCGTGGGCAACCTGGGGCCGGGTGCGTACCGTGGCCGCTTCGCCGCCGTCGACCTGCCGGAGGACCACGGGGCCGATCGCAAGCGTCTGAAGAAGCTGCGCCCGGCCCGTCTGATCGTGCTCGGCGAGGCCCGGGGACGCTTCGATCTGGTGCGCGCGGCCGGCGGCGACAAGCTCTGGCTCAATGCCCGGGACGCCCAGGCGGCCGCTACCGGCTGCCGCGTGGTCACCGCAGCTAGCGCGGCCGAGGCCGCCGCCATTCCCGGCGCCATGGCCACCGGCGACCCCCTGCCCGGCCTCGAGGCCCTGCCGCAGCCCGACTTCGACCCGGCGCTGTGTGAGCGCTTCCGCGAATACCGCGAGCGCCAGCACCCCGTGTTCTACGTGGCCCTGGCCGACGCCGTCGAGGTGACCAGTGCCTACGGCATGCTGTTCGAGATCCTGCGCAAGAAGACCGCCATCATGCTGTTCTCGCTGGCCGATCCCGACCAGCACGAGCGGGTCTATCACGATGCCATCAAGTACAGCATGCCCACCATCCGCCACTCGCGGCTCTACACCTCCTTCGTGCCGCGCAAGAACCGGGTGTACTTTATCGAGAGCGCCGAGGTGCGCCAGCCCCTGTACGTCTGCCCGGACCTGCTGGTGGCCGGCGGCACCCTCTCGCCGGAGGCCACGGCCGCCCCGGACCTGGCCGTCGCCCTGCAAGCCGGCCGCCCGGTACTGGTCGGCCCCAACCGACGCGACCCGCTGACGGCGGCGGCGCTGGCCGCCGGCGTGGTGGCCGGCGGCGAGGACGTGGACGGCCTCGCGGCGCAGGCCATGGCCCTGTTCGACGACCCGGAGGCCGCCACCGCCCTGGGGGCACGGGGCCGGGAATGGCTGCGGGAGCAGACGGGGGCCCGTGGACGGGTCCTCGCCCTGCTGGCACCCTGACCCTGCAAACACCGGCCTGATCGGCTAGAATCGAAGCATTATTGTGTGTACGGAGGTTCCACCATGGCCACGATCTCACCGGTCGCCGGTAACGCCCTGCTGGGTATCCAGCGCGGCATGAACGGGCTGCGCGAGAACGCCGCCGAGATCGCCAGTGCCGAGCGCCTGAACGGCACGCCGCCGGCCGGCACCCGCGACGTGGCCGCCCCGCTGGTGGAAAGCCGTGCAAACGCCCGACAGGTCGAGGCCTCGGTCAAGGTGCTGGCCGCCGAGGACCGACTGCTCGGCAGCCTGCTGGACGTCAAGGCCTGACCCGTCGCCCGCCGGAGGTCTCCTGATGCTCGACGGCCCCAGCTTCCCCCCCTCGCTGCAGACCACGCCCGCGAAGCGCTACGCCGGCCCGCGGGTGGGCGGTGGCGGTGTGGCCGCCCCCGTGGCCAGTGCGCGACCGGTGGAGGATACCGAGCAGAATGCCGCCGCCCGCCAGGGCGAGGCCCGCGACAACAGCCGGGAGCAGCAACAGCTGCAATATCTGCGCGCCCGTGACCAGGAGGTGCGCAATCACGAGCGGGCCCATCTGGCAGCCGCCGGCCCCCCCGCCCGCGGCGGGGCGCGCTACGACTACCAGCGCGGGCCGGCCGGGCGCATGTACGCGGTGGGTGGCGAGGTCTCCATCGACACCTCGCCGGTACCGGGCGACCCGCGGGCATCCCTGGAAAAGGCGGAGACCGTGCAGCGCGCGGCCCTCGCCCCGGCACAGCCCTCTTCGCAGGACCTGAGCGTCGCGGCCCAGGCCCGGCAAATGGCCGCCCAGGCCCGGGTGGAGATCGCCCGGCAGCAGGCCGAGGAACGGGCCGACGGGGACAGGACCGGGGACCTGCCCTCCCGTGGTGACCTCGCCCAGCGCATCGGTGCGATGGGCGGCGGGCTGAGCAGCCTGGCCGCCAGACCCGACCCCCTGCTCGACGCCGTCGTCTGATCCTGCCCGAAGCGGCTCAGGACTGGCGCGAGCGGAACGCCTTCAGCCAGGCCTGCGAGTACTCCCCGGCACGCAGCCGCTCCTCGGGCTGCAGCTCCTTCGCCACCCGTTCGCGATAGCGCACCGCATTCACCAGCCCCAGTTCGGCGGCGATGTTGTACCACTTGTAGGCCTCGATGTCGCTGCGCTCCACGCCGTTGCCCAGGGCGAAACAGCGCGCCAGGTTGTTGGCCGCCTCGGCGTGTCCGGCCTCGGCGGCGCGATGATACCAGCGGGCCGCCTGCTCGTAGTCCTGCGGCAGCCCCTCCCCCGTGTCGTACATGAGGCCGAGCTTGAAGGCGGCCTGCGGGTTGCCCTGCTCGGCCGCCGTCCAGAACCAGTGTGCGGCCTCGTTCGGGTCGGCCTCGCCGGCCTCGCCGCCCTCCAGCATCACGGCCAGGTTGAAGGCCGCATCGGGAAAGCCCTGCCCCGCCGCCAGGCGGTAGTAATGCAGGGCCAGCGCCGGATCGCGGGCCACGCCGTCGCCGGTGTCGAGGATCACGCCCAGGTTGTACTGCGAGCGGGCATCGCCGGCATCGGCCAGGGTCTGCCAGAGGCGAATGGCGCGCTCGCGCTCACCCGCGAGCCAGGCATCCAGGGCGGTATTGAAATCGGTCATCTTGGCTATTCGCGAAAGGTGAATGGGGTCTTCGGGCAGGCGCGATTCTGCAAGCCCCCGCCCGGCAAGTCAAAACACGCCGGCTCAGCGCCGATGCGCCTGCTCGTGATCGAGCAGCCGCTGCTTCACGGCGAGGCGCTCGCCCCGCGTCTGCCCGCTGAAACCGCCCAGGCCCTGCGCGGCGACTACCCGGTGGCAGGGCACGACCAGCGGCACGGGGTTGCGCCGGCAGGCCCCGCCGACGGCCCGGGGGGCGCTCCCCAGCACCCGGGCGAGCTCGCCATAGCTGCGCACCTCACCGGGGGGGATGGCCTGCAGGGCCTCGCGCACCCTGGCCTGGAAGGCCGTGGCGGCCGGCGCGAGCGGCAGGTCGAAGCGATGGCCCGGGTCGGTGAAGTAGGCCCGAAGCTGGGCCACCGCCTCGGCCGCCAGGGGGTGGGTCGGGGCCTGGCAGGGGGTGCGGGCATCCAGCCAGTCGATGTCGCTGAGCTGCTCGTCACGCAGGCGTATGCCCAGACGCCCGATGGGCGTGTCGATGACGGCCTGGTAGCCGGTGTCTGCCATGATCGCTACTCCTTCAGGCGCAGGGCCTGGAGTTTCTGGCGCAGCACCACCTGGCGCTCCGGTTCCCCGGTGGCCTGCAGCAACTGCTGGTAGATGCGCCGGGCATCGTCGACATGCCCGGCCTCGGCCAGGGCCTCGGCGGCATAGAAGCGACTGGTCTGTGCCCAGGGGTCGAAGGCATGCGGGTCGTGCAGCACGGCGGAACGCAGATACAGCCAGGCAGCCCGTTCGTAGTCCCCCAGGGCCTTGTGCGAATCGGCCTGCCAGAACAGGACCTCGCGCTGCTGCTGGGGGTCGTCGATACGGGGCGCAAGGCCCGTGAACAGGCTGATCGCCGCCTCGTGGCGCTGCGCCGTCTGCAGGTCGAACAGCAGCTGCATGAAACGGTCCGCCTGATCCTTGTCCAGGCTGGCGTGCTGCGCCAGCACCGTGAAGAGTGCGTCGATGCCCTGCTCTTCGTGACCGCCGAGGATGTGTATGCGCGCCCGGCGCAGCTGCCACTGGAAAGGATCGGCATCGGCCGGGGCCCGTACCTCACCGCCCATCAGCGAGGAGGCGAGACGCACGTCGCCACGGGCCAGGGCGTAGTCCGAGAGCACCTGGCGGGCATCGCCCGGCAAGCGGCGGCGGTCATCGTAGCGCGCCGACTGCAGGTAGAGGGCCGCCACCGCCTCCTCCCCGCCCTCCTCGGCCAGCAGGGAGCGGATCAGTGCGGCATGGGCCTGATCGCGGCTGCGCTCCGCGGCCCCCTGCTGCACCACCACGGCGAAGAGGGCGCGACGTTCCAGCACGGCCTTGTCACCCAGCGCGGCGGCCGCGGCGAGCCAGGCCGCGTCGTCACCGATCAGCAGCTGTCGCTGGTTGCCCAGTGCGCGGCCGATGCGCAGGTAACCGTCCCAGAGGGCATCCCCGTCGTAGGCGAAGACCGCATCGCGCTCGCCCAGCTGACGATCATGCGCCAGGGCGCGCTCCAGGTACCAGACGCGCCGGAGTTCGTCCTGCTGGCGCTCCGCCGCGCGGGCCGCCACCTGCCAGTAGCGCGCCCGATCGGCGGGTTGCAACGCCTGTCCACCGGCCGCCGCCTGTGCCTGGCGGCGCAGGGCGTCGACGTCCGCCCCGCTGTCGCCAAGCCTTGCCAGCAGTGCCAGCGCCAGGGCCTCCGGGCGCTCGTCGTCCGCAAGCACCTGCTGCGCCTGGAGCGGCTCGCCGGCACGCAGCAGCACCCTGGCCCAGAGGATGCGCTCCTCCTCGTTCGGCTCGCCGTAGTCCTGGGCATAGCGCCGTAGGGCGACATGGGCGTCGCGCAGCCGCCCCTCGACCACATAGGACTCGATGACGAGCCGGCGCCAGTAGCGGATCGCCGCAGACTCCGGGCGGGGCGCGATCTGCCAGAGCAGGTCGCGCAGCACGGCCCTTGCCGCCGCTCCCTGCTGCAGGCGGAGCCCGGCCACTGCCTGCCGGGTGCGGGCCCAGGCGAGGAAGTCCGGCGGCAGGTCGGCCGGATAGTCCGTCACCCGCTCCACCACCTCGGCCCAGCGCTCGCTGGCCTCGAGCAGATCCAGCCGGGTGCGCTCCCAGGACAGCCAGGCGGCCTGCTGGCGCAGACGGTCGGGCTGCAGGCGATCGATCATCGACAGGGCCAGCCCCGGGGCCCCGGCCCGTGCCAGGTCCAGCATCTCCTGGGGCGCGCGCTGCGCATGGGCAGTGAGGGCGAGACAGAGCAGCAAGGCTGCGATGGCGAGGCGGACGGCGTGTAAACGGGCGGGAGAGATCATGGCGGCATTGTAGCCGGGCAGGAAGCGGCAAGACCAGCAGGGTACGGGGGGAGCTTGACGGCCGTCCCAAACGACCGCGGGCGCGCCGGTCTCCCGGCGCGCCCGCGGTACAGGACCACCCCGGGGACAGGTCCCCGGAGAGTCCGGCCTAGATCTTTTCCTTGATGCGGGCGGACTTGCCGCTGCGCTCGCGCAGGTAGTAGAGCTTGGCGCGACGCACGGCACCGCGGCGCTTGACGGTGATGTCACCGACCACCGGGCTGTCGGTCTGGAACACGCGCTCCACGCCCTCGCCGTTGGAGATCTTGCGCACGGTGAACGCGGAGTTCAGGCCGCGGTTGCGCTTGGCAATCACGACGCCCTCGAAGGCCTGCATGCGCTCGCGATCGCCTTCCTTCACCTTCACCTGCACGACCACGGTGTCACCCGGGCCGAAGGCCGGGATTTCCCGGGTCATCTGTTCCTGCTCAAGCTGCTCGATGATGTTGCTCATGGCACCAACCCCTAAAGATTCCTGATTCTGTCACTCTGAACTGTCAGCGTGTTCGTGTATGTACTCGTCCAGCAGTCGCCGATCCGCGTCACCGAGTTCCATCGACTCCAGCAACTCGGGACGACGCAGCCAGGTACGACCCAGCGCCTGCTTGCGCCGCCAGCGCTCGATTTCGGCATGATTGCCACCCAGCAGTACTGCCGGTACCCGTCGCCCGTCGATAGCTTCGGGGCGCGTGTAGTGCGGGTGATCGAGCAGACCCGCCATGAATGAATCCTGCTGGGCCGACTCCTCGTCGCCCAGCGCGCCGGGCAGCAACCGCGCCACGGCATCGATCAGTACCATCGCCGGCAGCTCACCGCCGCTCAGCACATAGTCGCCGATCGACCATTCCTCGTCGATTTCGGCCTCGACCAGACGCTCGTCGATGCCCTCGTACCGCCCGGCGATCAGCACCAGGTGTCCGGCCCCGGCCATCGCACGCACCGCGTCCTGGTCCAGGCGCCGGCCCTGCGGGCTCAGGTAGATCACCCGGACGGGGCCTTCCGTCGCCGCCCGTGCATCGCGTATCGCAGCGCGTAGCGGCTCCACCTTCATCACCATCCCGGGGCCACCGCCGTAGGGGCGGTCATCCACGGTGCGGTGGCGATCCTGCGTGTATTCACGCGGGTCCCAGGTGGCCAGTTCCAGCAGGCCGCGCTCCACGGCGCGTCCGGTCACGCCCACCTGGCCGACGACCTCGACCAGTTCCGGGAAGATCGTCACCACGTCGATGCGCATGGCTAGAACTCCGGGTCCCAGTCGACGCGGATCTCGCCGGCTTCCAGATCGATCGCGTCGATCACCTGCTCGCGGATGTAGGGGATGAGGCGTTCCCTCTCCCCGGTCACGACCAGCACATCGTTGGCTCCGGTCTCGATCAGTCGCTCGACCCGGCCTAACTCCACCCCGTCGAGGGTGGTCACCCTCAGGCCGATCAGATCGGCCCAGTAGTACTCGCCGTCCTCGAGCGTCTCGAGTTCGTCGCGGTCGATGGCAATCGGCACGTCGCGCAGCGCCAGCGCCGCATCCCGGTCGTTCACGCCGCGCAGCTTGGCGACCACCAGCTGGCCCTGCAGGCGCCCGTCTTCCACCTCGACCGCCTGCCACTGCCCATTCAGCTGCAGATACCAGCGCGGGTAGTGGACGATATTGTCTCGCGGATCGGTGTCGGAATAGACCTTCACCCACCCCTGGACGCCGAAGACGCCCGAGATGCGCCCGACGAGCAGCTTCCGCGAGTCAGCGCCACCCATCGTCATGCGGGCGGTCGCTTAGTTCGCAGCGGCCTTCTTCGCCTGCTTGATCAGTGCCGCCACGCGATCGCTGGGCTGGGCACCCTGGCCGAGCCAGTAGTTGATGCGATCGTCTTCGACGTGCAGGCGCACCTCCTGACCGCGGGCCACCGGGTTGTAGTAACCCAGGGTCTCGATGGAGCCGCTGTCCCGACGCTTGCGGGAATCGGTCACCACGATGTGGTAGAAGGGGCGCTTCTTGGCACCGCCACGAGAGAGTCGAATGCTGATCATTTAGCTAAGACCTTGTCAGTACAGCAATTTTTCGGAAAATCCGCATACCCGCCGGGTCGCTACCGACAACACGGCGAAAATAGACGGCGAATTGTACAGCTTTTTGCAAAAAAGTGAAGGGGAATCAGGCAACAGGCGCCGTCACCCCTTCCCACGCCTCAGAAGGGCATGCCCGGGGGCATCTTGCCCTTCATCATGCGCATCATCTTGCCCATGCCCCCCTTGGAGAACTTTTTCATCGCCTTGCTCATCTGGGTGTACTGCTTGAGCAGGCGGTTGACGTCCTGCACCTGGGTGCCGGAGCCGCCGGCGATGCGGCGTTTGCGCGAGCCCTTGATGATATCGGGGAAGCGGCGCTCCTGCCGGGTCATGGAATTGATGATGGCGATCATGCGCCGGATCTCGCCGTCGTTGGCCTGCTTCTTCACCGCCTCGGGCACGTTGCCGGCCCCCGGCAGCTTGTCGAGCAGCGAGCCGATGCCCCCCATGGAGAGCATCTGCTGCAGCTGGTCGCGCAGGTCCTCCAGATCGAAGCCCTTGCCCTTCTGGATCTTCTTCGCGAGCTTCTCGGCCTTGTCCTTGTCGACCTTGCGATGCGCCTCCTCCACCAGGCTGAGCACGTCGCCCATGCCGAGGATGCGCGAGGCGATACGGTCCGGGTGGAAGGGCTCGAGCGCGGTGGAGCGCTCACCCATGCCGATGAACTTGATCGGCTTGCCGGTGATGTGGCGCACCGACAGTGCCGCGCCACCACGGGCATCGCCGTCCGCCTTGGTGAGCACCACGCCGGTGAGCGGCAGGGCATCGTTGAAGGCCTGGGCGGTGTTGGCGGCGTCCTGGCCGGTCATGGCGTCGACCACGAACAGGGTCTCCACCGGCTTGATGGCGGCGTGGATGCGCTGGATCTCGCCCATCATCTCTTCGTCGATGTGCAGGCGACCGGCGGTGTCGACGATGAGCACGTCCTTGAACTGCCTGCGCGCCGCGTCGATGGCGCCGCTGACGATGGCGAGCGGGTCCTGGTCGGCGGCGCTGGGGAAGAAATCCACCCCCACCTCGCCGGCCAGGGTCTCCAGCTGCTTGATGGCGGCCGGGCGGTAGACGTCGGCCGAGACCACCATCACCGATTTGTTCTCCCGCTCCTTGAGAAAACGCGCCAGCTTGCCGACGGTGGTGGTCTTGCCCGCGCCCTGCAGACCCGCCATCAGCACCACGGCCGGCGGCTGGGCGGAGAGGTCCAGCGACTCGTTGGCATCGCCCATGACGTGGACCAGTTCGTCGTTGACGATCTTGACGAAGGCCTGGCCCGGCGAAAGGCTCTTGAGGACCTCCTGGCCTACGGCGCGCTCGCGCACCTGCTCGATGATGGCCTTGACCACCGGCAGGGCGACATCGGCCTCGAGCAGGGCCATGCGCACCTCGCGCAGGGTCTCCTTGATGTTGTCCTCGGTGAGCCGGGCCTGCCCGCGCAGGCGCTTGACGGTTCCGGCCAGGCGATCTGTGAGATTCTCAAACATGCTGTTCCACAATGGCGACGACGGCCCGCCGCCACGCGGCCGGCCATCGGGAAATCGGGGCGGGCATTATAACTGGAAAACGTCGCCGCTGCGCAGGCGGTGCAGCTCCCGGTCGGGAACGGCGGACGTAACCTGGGTCATGATGCGGTCCTCGTCACCGGACTTGAGATGGGTGATACAGGTCTGCGGATGGTGCCGCAGCTTGGCGAGGTCCGCGGCCAGGGTCTCGGGGCAATAGTGGCCGGCGATGTCGCTGAGTGCGCGTTCCTCGTTGGCGAAGGCGCATTCGACGATGAGCATGTCCAGCTGGGATTTGCGGTTCAGCGCGTCCCAGAGGCTGTCGTTGGTGGTGGTATCCCCGCTGAAGGCCAACACCGAGTCGCCGCCCTTCACGCAATAGCCCACGGCCGGGACGGCGTGATTCACCGGGATCATCTCCAGGGTCCGGCCGTCGATCACCACCGGCTCCCCCGGCGACATGGGGGCAAAGCGCACCACCGGGTGCTCGCGATCCGGCAACTCGAAGAAGTCCGGCCAGATCTTCCAGTTGAAGATGTGCGCGCGCAGCACCTCGATGCTCTCGGGCTGGGCGTGCACGGTCAACGGCCGCCCCTGCAGCTGGCCGAACAGGGTATCGATGAGCAGGGGCAGGGTCGCGATGTGATCGAGATGGGTATGCGTGATGAAGACGTGACGCAGGCGCGCCATGGCCTCCAGGCTGAGCCGCCCCACCCCGGTTCCACAATCGATGAGGATATCGTCGTCGATCAGCAGCGAGGTCGTTCCCGACCCATCCCCGATTCCGCCGCTGCAGCCCAGTACCGTCAGCCGCATGATGCTGTATTCATTAAGGAATCCTCTGAATGAGGCAAATGCTACACGATGTCATGGAGGGTGACTATACAAAGGCGTCACAAACTCGGCAGCCGGAATGCCACGAGGTTCACGCCACGGGCCTAATATGCAATCATCGCGTACTTGCCAGGGATAACCACACGACGTACCCGATGATCATCGCTCTCAGCCTGCTTGCCATTGCCCTCTATCTGGCCGCCACCGGGGCCATCGGACTACGCGTGCGGGCATTGGCCACCGGTCACGGGGCCATCCCGCGCGAACTCGTGCTGCTGGCCTGGGGGGGCGCCGTGTTGCTGCATGCCATCGTCGCCTATCGCGAGGTGCTCACCCCCGCCGGACTCGACCTGGGCTTTTATCACGCCCTGTCCTCCGTCAGCTGGCTGATGGTTGCGCTGCTGCTGCTGGCCAGCCTGAAACGCCCGGTGGAAAACATCGGCCTGCTGCTGCTGCCGCTGGCGGTGGTCGCGCTGCTGCTGGAGATGCTGTTACCCGACGTGCGCTTCATTCCGGCCTCCACACGCCCCGGCCTCGACATCCACATCTTCCTCTCGCTGCTGGCCTACAGCATGCTCGGCCTGGCCGCGCTGCAGGCGATGGTGCTCTGGTTCCAGGACCGCCACCTGCACACGCACCGCCCGGGCGGCCTGCTGCGCGCCCTGCCCCCCCTGCAGCACATGGAGAGCCTGCTGTTCCAGCTGCTCGGCGTCGGCTTCGTGCTGCTCAGCGCCGGCCTGATCACGGGCTTCGTCTATCTCGAAGACATCTTCGCCCAGCACCAGGTCCACAAGACCGTGCTGTCGATCGTGGCCTGGGGCCTGTTCGCCACCCTGCTGTTCGGTCGCTGGCGCTTCGGCTGGCGCGGCCGCAAGGCCATACGCTGGACCCTGGGCGGCTTCGCCTTCCTCATGCTGGCCTACTTCGGCAGCAAGCTGGTGATCGAACTCATCCTGCGCTGAGCGCCACCCGTGAGCCCGCGCCTTGACAGCCCCGGCACCGGCCTCGTCTAATTTCGAATCACCCACACACGGTTTCAAATCGTTTTGGATCAAATCCCTCTAGGCTTCCTGTTCGGCGGACTCTTCGTCCTGTTCCTGATGTCGGGATTCTTCTCGGGTTCGGAGACGGCATTGATGTCGCTGAACCGCTATCGCCTGCGGCACCTAGCCGACCAGGGCCATCCGGGCGCGATACGCGCCCAGCGCCTGCTGAATCAGCCCGACCGGCTGATCGGCCTGATCCTGCTGGGCAACAACCTCGTCAACATCCTCATCACCCAGCTGGCCACCTTCATCGGGCTGCGCCTCTATGGCGATGCCGGCATCGCCATTGCCACCGGCGTACTGACGCTCGCCCTGCTGATCTTCGCCGAAGTGGCACCCAAGACGGTCGGCGCCCTGCACTCGGAAAAGATCGCCTTCCCGGCCGCCTTCGTCTACGTGCCCCTGCTGGTAGTCGCCTACCCCCTGGTGTGGCTGGTGAACCTGTTCGCCAACTCCATCCTGCGCCTGCTCGGCCTGCACGACGCGGGCGCCGGCGGACAGGCACTGAGTCGTGAAGAACTCCGCACCGTGGTCGCCGAGGCCGGCAGCCTGATCCCGCGACGACATCGCAAGATGCTGCTCGGTATCCTCGATCTGGAAAAGATCACGGTCGAGGACATCATGATCCCGCGCAAGGACATCGTCGGCCTGGATCTGGACGAGGACTGGGACAAGGTGGTGGACCAGATCCAGCAGAGCAACTACACGCGTCTGCCGGTATACCGCGGCAGCATCGATCACGTGCTGGGCTTTCTGCACCTGCGCAAGGTGATGGATCTGATCCTCAACGACGAACTCACCCGCGAGCATCTCGAGGCCAACCTGCGCGAACCCTACTTCATTCCCGAGAGCACCCCGCTCAACCAGCAGCTGCTGAACTTCCAGAAAAAGCGCCGCCGCATCGGCCTGGTGGTCGACGAATACGGCGACATCCAGGGCCTGGTGACGCTCGAGGACCTGCTGGAGGAGATCGTCGGCGAATTCACCACCACGCCCGGCGACTACGGCAAGGACGTACACGAGCAGGAAGACGGCAGCTATCTGGCCGACGGTGGCACGCACATCCGCGCCATCAACCGGGCCCTGGGCTGGGAACTGCCGACCGACGGCCCCCGCACCCTCAACGGCCTGGTGCTGGAGCACATGGAGTCCATACCCGAGCCCGGCACCTCCTTCCTCATCGCGGGCTATCCCATCGAGGTCGTGCAGGTGAAGAACAACGCCATCAAGACACTACGCCTGCGTAACCGCCTGCCGCAGCACCGTGCCGACAAGGATGACGACTGAACATGGCGAAGGCGAAACAGCAATACCATTGCACCGCCTGTGGCGCCGTGGCCAGCAAGTGGGCCGGCCAGTGCGCCGAGTGCGGCGAGTGGAACACCATGGAAGAGGTGACGGTGGCCGCCACCGCACCCGCCGCGGCGAAAGGCGCGCGCTTTGCCGGCTATGCCGGCGAGAGTCGCATCCGCTCGGTGGACGAGGTGGCCCTGGAGGCCGATCCTCGCAGCCCCACCGGCATGGACGAACTGGATCGCGTGCTGGGCGGAGGCCTGGTGCACGGCTCGGTGGTGCTGATCGGTGGCGACCCGGGTATCGGCAAGTCCACCCTGCTGCTGCAGACACTGGCCAGCGTCACCGACCTGCGGAGCCTCTACGTCACCGGCGAGGAATCGCTGCAGCAGGTCACCCTGCGTGCGCGCCGCCTCGGCCTGCCGACCGAGGGCCTGCGGCTGTTCACCGAGACCTGTGTCGAACGCATCCTCGCCGCTGCCAGTCAGGAGCAGCCGCAGATGATGGTGGTGGACTCGATCCAGACCATCTACACCGAGCTGCTGCAGTCGGCACCGGGATCGGTGGCCCAGGTACGTGAGGCCGCCGCCCAGCTCGTGCGCTACGCCAAGCAGACGAACACGGCACTGTTCATCGTCGGCCATGTCACCAAGGAGGGCACGCTGGCCGGCCCACGGGTGCTCGAGCACATGGTCGACACCGTGCTCTACTTCGAGGGTGACCCGGGCGGACGCTACCGCGTGCTGCGTGCGGTGAAGAACCGCTTCGGCGCCGTCAACGAGCTCGGCGTGTTCGCCATGACCGAGAAGGGGCTCAAGCCCGTGAGCAACCCCTCGGCCATCTTTCTCTCGCGCCACGAAGAGCCGGTGTCCGGCAGCGTCATCATGGTCACACGCGAAGGCACGCGACCGTTGATGGTGGAGGTACAGGCCCTGGTCGACGAGAGCCACACCAGCAATCCGCGCCGTGTGGCGGTGGGCCTGGAACAGAACCGCCTGGCCATGCTGCTGGCCGTGCTGCACCGGCATGGCGGTATCGCCATGTATGACCAGGACGTCTTCGTCAACGTGGTCGGCGGCGTGCGCGTAAGCGAGACGGCCGCTGACCTGCCGGTGCTGCTGGCCGCCCTGTCGAGCTTTCGCAACCGCCCCCTGCCACACGACCTCGTCACCTTCGGCGAGGTGGGCCTGGCCGGCGAGATCCGCCCCGTACCGAACGGGCAGGAACGTCTGAAGGAGGCCGCCAAACACGGCTTCAAGCGCGCCATCGTGCCCCGGGCCAATGCCCCGAAAAAGCCGCTGCCGGACATGGAAGTGATCGTCGCCAACCGGCTGGACGAGGTCATCGAGCGCATCTAGCCCGGCCATCCCGTATCCCGGCGGGTGCTGGCGCTTTGCAGCCGCGCCACCGACAGGCAGAATGTCCCGTACAAGAACATGCCGGCCCACGAGGCCCGGCAACCAATACCACCGGGAGACCCCATGTCCGACGCGAATCGACGTCAGCACGAACGCCATGCGGCAGGCAGCATAAAGGCCAGTCTGCGCCCCGTGAACGGCGGGCTGCTCACGCGCCTGAAAAAACCCCAGGACTGCATGCTGCTCGACCTGTCCCGCGCCGGTGCCGGCATACTCTCGACCCAGGGACTGGAACCCAGCACGGAGATCCAGCTGGCCCTGGAGACCGAGGACGGCCTGCACCTGAATGTACGAGGTGTCGTGCGCTTCACCAATCCTGTCGATGCCTCGCATTACCGCATGGGCATCCATTTCCACGGTGACCATACACCGGAGACGCTGCAGGCCCTGCAACAGATCGAGGCCCGGTTTCTTTCCTGACACTGGCACCCTGCCCACAAAAAAAGCCCCGGGCGTAGCCGGGGCTTTTTTGCGGGATAGACCCGATCAGTGCTACTTGCTGAAAACGTCTGCGAGAAAACGCTTCATCCCCGCCCAGGACGTGGCATCGGCCTCGGCATCGTAGGCCAGCGGCAAACCGAACTTCTCACCATTTTCCGTCGCCGCCGGGTTGGTGAAGCTGTGCTTCACGC
This sequence comes from Chromatiales bacterium, assembly GCA_014762505.1. NCBI lineage: Bacteria > Pseudomonadati > Pseudomonadota > Gammaproteobacteria > Chromatiales > Chromatiales bacterium. Next base: position 68,247 of record JABURS010000035.1, read on the forward strand.
CAGGGAAGTTCACCACCTCGAAGTCGGCACCGGCCGCCTTCATCTCCGCCTCGAAATTGGTGACGTCTTCGGGCTTGACCATCGGATCGGCAGCACCGTTGTAGACCAGGATATCCGCCACTACTCCACCCGGGGCTGCCGGCTTGATGGGTTTGAGCGAGCCATGGAAACTCACCACGCCATCGAGATCGGTGCCGACCCGCGCCATGTGCAGCACGATACCGCCGCCGAAGCAGTAGCCAATGGCCGCCACACGCTCGGCATCCACGGCGGGATGCTGGCGCACGTAATCCATGGCCGCGTTGAAGCGTGCCTCACCCACGTCGATGTTCTTCGCGACCTGGCCCGCAAACTCGCCGGCCTGCTTGGGATGATCGGCGGTCTTGCCGTCGCCGTACATATCTACCGCCAGTGCCACGTAACCCATATCGGCCAGCATGTCGGCACGGCGCCGGGCATAGTCGTTATGCCCCCACCACTCGTGCACCACCAGCACCGCCGGGCGCTTTTCCTCGGTAGCCGGCAGGGCGAGATAACCCTTGAGGGTTTGTCCATTGGACTCGTAGCTCACCTCCTGACTCCGCGTCTCCTTGGTGGCGGTGGCGCAGCCACTGAGCAGCAGGCCTACGATCAGCAGGCCCAGCATCTTGATGCGTACCATCTGGCTTCTCCTTCTTGTTGCTTGGGGGAATTTCGGGCCAAAAAATCAAAAACGGGCCCGCAGGCCCGTTCGAGTATAGCGCTAGTCCAGATCGCCGATCAGTGACTGGCGAACGTTGTCCGGCACCGGATCGACTTCGTGCCGGTAATTGTCGTGATCGACCCCGGCCACCAGCTTGGCGCCGTTCTTCAGATCCGCGGCCATTGCATCGCTGAGCTCGAAGCGCAGGAAGTGCACCGAAGAGGTCTTCTCCTCGGTTTCTCGCTCGAGGTCCTCGTTGGCGATGGGATAGACCCGTTCGTGATCGCCAATCTTGACGTAGGTCTTGCGCTCGATGCCGATGAGTTTCGACAGCTGCACCTTGCGTTCGGCCGGGTCGTCGAACTCGACCATCATGGTCGCCTTCCAGTTGCGCCCATCCGGAATCAGCGGGTTGTAGGTATCCAGTTCCTCCTGGATGCCTTCGGCCTCGTAGATCCGCTCGGCACGCAGCATCTCCTGGATCTGGTACTGCATGATCATGCGATCCTCGAAATGCAGCGTGACGTGCGGCCCGATCGGCAGGCGACGATCACGCTTGTGCGCCATCACCTGGGCACGGAATTCCGGGCGGATCTCGGCATACTTTTCCAGCGAGTACAGGTCGTCGCGTTTCAGCTTGGCATTGGCGCCACCCATAACTACCTCCGGTTAACCCTTGTGTTCGTGTTCGAGGGAAGCGATCGGCTTGTCGGTAAACAGGTAATCGCGCAGCTCCTTGTCGAAGGTCTTGTCCTTGCGACGGATCCACTCCAGCACCATGGCAGCGTGTTCCTTCTCCTCGTCACGGTTGTGCGCAAGAATGGCCTTGAGCTCCTCGTCCTTGCAGGCATCGACACGCTGCTGGTACCAGTCCACCGCCTCCAGCTCTTCCATCAGCGAGATGATGGCGCGATGCATGTCGCGCGTCTCGTCCGACAGTTCCTCGTAAGGCTCGTGATAACCCTCATTCGACATCGTCATGTTCTCCGTTTTTATTCAAGGCCGTAGGCGATGCGCAGCAGGGTGAGCGGGTGCTCGGGCTCACGCTCGTCCTTCAGGCCATTTTCGATCTGGTGCCCCGCCATCGGGCAGTCGCTGGAATAGTGGTCGGCCTCGGCCTTCTGCACACGGGTGACCACCGGACGGCAGATCTTCATCGAGATCTCGTGGAACTCGCTCTTCACCGCGTAGGTGCCGTCGTGGCCGGAGCAGCGCTCGATGGCCTCGATCCTGGTGTCCGGCACCTTTTCCAGCAGCTCGCGGGTCTTCAGGCCGATGTTCTGCACGCGCAGGTGACAGGCGGCGTGGTAGGCGATCTTGCCCAGCGAGTTCTTGAAATCGGTCTTCAGCTTGCCTTCCTTCTCGCGCAGCATCAGGTACTCGAAGGGATCGAAGATATGCTGGCGCACCTTTTCCACTTCGGGGTCGTCCGGGAACATCAGCGGCAGCTCCTGCTTGAACATCAGCACGCAGGAAGGCACCGGGCCGACGATGTCCCAGCCCTCGTCGATCATCTTCGCCAGCACCGGGATATTGGCCTCCTTGGCCCGGGCCACGGCCTCCAGGTCGCCAAGCTCGAGCTTGGGCATGCCGCAGCACTGCTCCTTCTCGGCCAGCGTGACGGGGATACCGTTATGCTCGAAGACCTTGAACAGGTCCTCGACGATATGCGGCTCGTTACGGTTGCCGTAGCAGGTGGCGAACACGGCCACCTTGCCGGTGGTGCGACCGACAGGCTCGGCGCTGGCGGCATCGGCCTGGTGGCCGGACACGCGCTTGCGACCGGTCTTGCTGTGGTACTTCGGCAGGATGGCATCCGGATGCACGCCCAGCACCTTCTCCAGCACCTTGCGGGCGGGCTTGGCCTGGTTGGCGGCATTCACGATGCCGGCCACCACCGGGATACCGGCCAGGCTGCCGACGGTATCGGTGGCGGAGAGAATCTTGTCGCGCGTCTTCGTCTCGCCCTTTTTGAACTTCACCGCCTTGGCGCGCAGCATCAGGTGGGGGAAGTCCACGTTCCACTCGTGCGGGGGAACGTACGGGCACTTGCTCATGTAGCACATGTCGCAGAGGTAGCACTGGTCGACCACCTTCCAGTAGTCCTCTTTCTTCACCCCATCGACTTCGAAGGTCGGCGATTCGTCGACCAGATCGAACAGCGTCGGGAAGGAATGGCACAGGCTGATGCAACGACGGCAGCCATGGCAGATGTCGTAGACGCGCTCCAGTTCCTTGAAGAGCGACTCTTCGTTGTAGAACTCGGGATCCTGCCAGTTGAGGGCGTGCCGGGTCGGCGCCTCGAGACTGCCTTCGCGCTTGCCTTCGGTGGGTGCGGACATGTACCTGCTCCTTGACTCTTTGAATTTTTCTAGAGAACAGGGCCGGCAAGAGACCGGCCCTGTCTTTCAGGCGTATGAAACGACCTGGATCAGGCCATGTCGTCCAGGGCCTTCTGGAAGCGGTTGGCGTGGGAACGCTCCGCCTTGGCCAGGGTTTCGAACCAGTCGGCGATCTCGTCGAAACCTTCGTCACGCGCGGTCTTGGCCATACCCGGGTACATGTCGGTGTACTCGTGGGTCTCGCCGGCGATCGCGGTCTTCAGGTTGGACGCGGTGTCACCGAATGGCATGCCGGTGGCCGGGTCGCCGCAGTCTTCCAGGTATTCCAGGTGGCCGTGGGCGTGGCCGGTTTCGCCTTCGGCGGTGGAACGGAACACGGCCGCGACGTCGTTGTAGCCTTCAACGTCGGCCTTGCTTGCGAAGTACAGGTAGCGGCGGTTGGCCTGGGATTCGCCGGCAAAGGCTTCCTTCAGGTTGTTTTCGGTCTTGCTGCCTTTCAGAGACATGGATGTTTCCTCCGTACGGTTTTATTGTGGATGAAACGCTAAATCGACGATTTAGAATGATTCTAAAACGTGCGTTAAAAGTAGAGCATGCCTGAAATAATGTCAACCGCCGGGGTGGGTTTCCATGACCTGGGACAGGCCTGCGACGTTTGACCCCGCCGGGCCTTGCCATTACTTTAGCCGCTTTTCCGGAGTAAAGCCGTGCCCCGCAAGAAGACCGACACCCCGCTGGATTTCGAGAAGGCGCTCGAGGAGCTCGAGCAGCTCGTGGAACGCCTGGAGGCCGGCGAGTTGCCGCTGGAGGCCTCGCTGGCCGAGTTCGAGCGCGGCATCACCCTCACCCGCCAGTGCCAGCACGCCCTGCGCGATGCCGAGCAGAAGGTACGCCTGCTCACCGCCGAGGACGAGGAGATCCCGTTCGCCGCCGGGGAGTCTGACGATGACTGACATCGGCGCAGAGGTGAAGGCACTGCAGGACCGCATCGAGGGCGTACTGGAGCGCTGGTTGCCGGGGGCCGAGGTGCATCCGGCCCGTCTGCACGAGGCCATGCGCTACTCGGTGCTGGGCGGGGGCAAGCGTATCCGCCCGGTCCTGGCCTACGCCGCCGGCCGCGCCCTGGGCGTACCGGCGGAGCGCATCGACGGGGCCGCCGCCGCGCTGGAGCTGATCCACGTCTATTCGCTGATCCACGACGACCTGCCGGCCATGGACGACGACGACCTGCGCCGGGGCAAGCCCACCTGCCACAAGGCCTTCGACGAGGCCATGGCGATTCTTGCCGGCGACGCCATCCAGGCCCTGGCCTTCCACATCCTCGCCCATGACCCGGACCTGGTCGACGACGCCGGGCGACGCCTGGAAATGATCGACAGCCTGGCCATGGCCGCCGGCTCGCGCGGCATGGCAGGCGGGCAGGCCATCGACCTGGGCTCCGTGGGTCAGCAGCTGGACATCGCCCAGCTCGAGGACATGCACATCCACAAGACCGGGGCCCTGATCCGCGCCAGCGTGATGCTCGGGGCGCTGAGCGCGCCGCAGGCCGAGCCCGTGCAGCTGGAACGACTCGACCACTATGCCAAGTGCGTGGGCCTGGCCTTCCAGATCCGCGACGACATCCTCGACGTGGAGGGCGACACCGCGACCCTGGGCAAGGCCCAGGGGGCCGACATCGCGCTGAACAAGCCGACCTATCCCTCGATCCTGGGGCTCGAGGCCTCCAAGGCCCAGGCCCGCAGCCTGCACGCCGAGGCCCTGGACAGCCTGTCGGACTTCGATGCCGGCGCCGACATGCTGCGCTGGGTGGCCGACTTCATCGTCAACCGTCTGCACTGAGCACAGCCATCCCGGGGCCGCCGGCATGGCCAGCGACGCCCCGGAGGACCTATAATTAGCGTTTGCTAAACTTCGCGAATCGCATGACCGGCCCAGACTACCCCCTGCTCGAGACCATCAGCCGCCCGGCTGACCTGCGCGCCCTCAGCCCCCGCGACCTGCGCCAGGTCGCGGCCGAGCTGCGTGCGTTCCTGCTCGAGTCGGTATCGCGCACCGGCGGACACCTGTCCTCCAACCTGGGCACGGTGGAACTCACCATCGCGCTGCACTACGTCTTCAACACCCCGGACGACCGCATCGTCTGGGACGTCGGCCACCAGAGCTATCCGCACAAGATCCTCACCGGCCGCCGCGAGGCCATGGCCGGCATCCGCCAGAAACACGGCCCGGCGGGCTTCCCCAAGCGCGAGGAGAGCGAGTACGACAGCTTTGGCGTGGGCCACTCCAGCACCTCGATCAGCGCGGCCCTGGGCATGGCACTGGCCGCACGCCAACAGGGCGAGAAGCGCGACTGCATCGCCGTGATCGGCGACGGGGCGATGACCGCCGGCATGGCCTTCGAGGCGCTGAACCACGCCGGCGACCAGGACGCCAACCTGCTGGTGGTGCTCAACGACAACGAGATGTCCATCTCGCCCAATGTCGGGGCCATGAACAAGTATCTGGCACGGGTGCTCTCGGGCAAGATCTATTCGACCATGCGCGAGGGCAGCAAGCGCTTCCTCAAGGGGGTGCCGCCCATGTGGGAGCTGGCGCGCCGGGCCGAGGAACACGTCAAGGGCATGATCGTGCCGGGCACCCTGTTCGAGGAGCTGGGCTTCAATTACTTCGGCCCCATCGACGGTCACGACCTGCCGGCCATGGTGCAGATGCTCAAAAACCTCAAGGCCCTCAAGGGCCCGCGCCTGCTGCACGTGGTCACGCGCAAGGGCAAGGGCTATGCCCCGGCCGAGAGCGACCCCTGCACCTATCACGGCGTGGCGAAGTTCGATCCCGAGGCGGGCATCCCCGCCTCCACCGGTGGCGCGCCCACCTACACCCGGGTGTTCGGCGACTGGCTCTGCGACATGGCCGCCCGGGACCCGCGCCTGGCCGCCATCACCCCCGCCATGCGCGAGGGCTCCGGCCTGGTGCGTTTCTCCGAGGAATACCCCGAGCGCTATCACGACGTCGGCATCGCCGAGCAGCATGCCCTGACGCTGGCCGCCGGCATGGCCTGCGAGGGCGTGAAGCCCGTGGTGGCGATCTATTCCACCTTCCTGCAGCGTGCCTACGACCAGTACATCCACGACATCGCCCTGCAGAACCTGCCGGTGCTGTTCGCCATCGACCGCGCCGGCCTGGTGGGACCGGACGGGCCGACCCATGCCGGCAGCTTCGACCTCTCCTACCTGCGCTGCATCCCCAACATCGTCATCATGACCCCGGCCGACGAGAACGAGTGCCGCCAGATGCTCTACACGGGCTTCGTCCACGACGGCCCCGCCGCCGTGCGCTACCCGCGCGGGCGCGGCCCGGGTGTGGCCGTCGAACCGACGATGACCGCCCTGCCCGTCGGCCGCGGTGAGCGTCGCCGCACAGGACGCGGCATCGCCATCCTCGCCTTCGGCGCCCTGCTCGACCAGGCCCTGGCCGCCGGCGAGACGCTGGACGCCACCGTGGCCAACATGCGCTTCGTCAAGCCGCTGGACGTGGCGCTGGTGCAGGAGCTCGCGCAGACACACGACCTGCTGGTGACGCTGGAGGACAATGCCGTCATGGGCGGGGCCGGCTCGGCCGTCAACGAGACCCTCGCGGCCCTGGGCCTGACCACCCCGGTGCTGAACCTGGGCCTGCCCGACCGCTTCCTCGACCACGGCAGCCGCGACGAGCTGCTGGCGGAGGCCGGGCTCGACGCCGCCGGGCTCTGCCGCGCCATCACCGCCCACCCCGCCGCCGCCGGCGCGGACGCCCCGGGGATTGCCCGGCGCCCCGCAAACGGTTAATATCTTAGCGTTTTAGTCAGGATTAGCCATGACCGCGAAGTACACCCTCAAGATCCTCACGGATTTTGCCGCCGCCCATACCCTGCGGGACTACCCGGGGAACTGTGCGCGCATGCACGGTCACAACTGGAAGGTGGAGGCGGAGGTGGAGGCCACCGCCCTGGATGACGTCGGCATGGCCATCGACTTCAAGCAGATGAAGAAGCTGACCAACGAGGTCTGCGACCGCCTCGACCACACCTACATGAACGACCTCGAACCGTTCGACAAGGTGAACCCCACGGCCGAGAACATCGCCGCCTATCTCTACCGGGAACTGGGCGCGCGGCTGAACGGCCCGACACTGCGGGTAAGCGCGATCACCCTGTGGGAAACCGATCGCGCCTGCGTGCGCTATACCGAAGAGTAGAAGAGGACACGACCCATGAGCAGCACCGCCCCCAAGGGCCAGTCGATCCCCGACGTCCAGAGCAGCGCCGACACGCGGCAGATCCCGATCAACAAGGTCGGCATCAAGTCCATCCGGCATCCGGTGCGCGTGGCCGACCGCACGGGCGGCGAGCAGCACACCATCGCCAGCTTCAACATGTACGTGAACCTGCCGCACAACTTCAAGGGCACGCACATGTCGCGCTTCGTCGAGATCCTCAACCAGCACGAGCGCGAGATCACGGTGAAGTCCTTCAAGGACATGCTGCACGAGATGGTGGAACGCCTCGAGGCCGAATCCGGCCACATCGAGATGGCCTTCCCCTATTTCGTCAACAAGGCGGCCCCCATCTCCGGCGTGCAGAGCCCGATGGACTACGACGTGACCTTCATCGGCGAGATCCACGACGGGCAGCCCGTCACCTGGGTGAAGGTGCTCATCCCGGTGACCAGCCTCTGCCCCTGCTCGAAGAAGATCTCCGACTACGGTGCGCACAACCAGCGCTCGCACGTCACCGTGAATGCGCGGCTGAAGGAGTTCGTCTGGATCGAGGAGCTCATCGACCTGGTCGAGGACGAGGCCTCCTGCGAGCTCTACGGGCTGCTCAAGCGCCCGGACGAGAAGCACGTCACCGAACGCGCCTACGACAACCCCAAGTTCGTCGAAGACATGGTGCGCGACGTCGCCGTGCGCCTGAACAACGACCCGCGTATCAGCGCCTACGTGGTGGAGTCCGAGAACTTCGAGTCCATCCACAACCACTCGGCCTACGCCCTGATCGAAAAGGACAAGGAGGCCGCTTAAGCGGCCTCCCGGGTAACGGGCGTTACCCCCCTCCCTTCCCTGTTCGCCCTGCCGATCCCGGCAAGGCGAATACCGTCCCTTCACGCAGCTGCTACACTCTCCCCGCACACCCGATCATTCACGGACGGAGGAGTAAACGGATGCAACTCAAAACGGGGCTGGCACTCATCGGTGCCATCGTCGCGGCAGGCGGCGTGGCGGGACTCTACTTCGGGATCGGGATCAGCTGGATCTCACTGGCAATCATCGTCTGCGTATCCCTGCTCGGCTACCTGCTGGCAGCCATTGCCGCCACGGCGAATGCGGCGTCCGGTTTTGCGGAGTTCATGCGGGGCTGGCAAATCGGGATAAATACCGGGCTCAATGGCTTTCTCGGCTTTGTCATCGTCAACCTGCTGGCGGGCACCACCGCCGCCATCATCGTCGGGGCCATGCTCGGCCTGCTGAATCTGCTCACCGTCATCGGCCCGGTCTCACAGAGCGAGGTCTTCCAGGGCATACTCGGCTGGCTGACCTGGCTCATGCCCATGAGCTGGCTCGTCATCGGGATCGGGCTGCTGTTCTACCTCATCTGCTTTCTTGGACATGCCGTCACCGGCGGCAAGGTGGAATATCTCAAGGTGCAGGCCTTGTCAGCGGACTGGAAGACCGGGACCTTCTTCATCAAGGGCGGCCTCATCAGCAATCTCAACCCCCTGGACACGGCCTTCAATATGGGCAACTTCTCGTTCGTCGATTATCTTTCCGGGGACTGGCACAAGGAACACGAGGCGGGGCACACGCTCAACCTGGCCGCATTCGGCAGCCTGTTTCATCTCATCGGCGCGCTCGATGAGAACCTGCTGAGACGCATGGGCAATGCCTATTCCGAACGTCTCGCGGAGAGCAACGACACCGGTACCGGCGGCAACAACATCCCCATGTGGTACTAGTCGCGACCGACCCGGCCGCTCCGTCGCGGGATCAGCGCGCGACGGAGCGCCCTCACCTCAACTCACGCCAGCCGAAGCCGTTCACCTGGCAGGCCACCTCGATCCACCCCTCCTCGCAGCCGACGGAATCGCACAGCGTGCGATGCGCCAGTTCCACGGTGTTGTTGTTCTCCGAGACATGCATGCCGATGAGATGACGCAGGCGGGTCATGTCGATGCGTCCGAGCAGTTCGCCGGCCTGGGTGTTGGCCAGGTGCCCGAGACCGCCGCCGACACGCTGCTTGAGCGCGGGCGGATAGGGTCCGGCGGCCAGCATGGCGGGGTCGTAGTTGCATTCCAGCAGCAGGGCATCGCAGCCATCCAGTGAGCGCTGGATGTGTGGCGTGATGTGGCCGGTGTCGGTGAGCACGCCCAGCCGCCACTGCCCGTCGCTGAAGACGAACTGGCAGGGCTCGCGGGCATCGTGGGGCACGGGGAAGGGATGCAGTTCGATGCCGTCGATGGCGAAGACGTCGTGGGCGTGGAAGCATTCGACGTCGTGGAAGTCACGATCGCGGGCGGCATTGAGGGTGCCGACCGTGAGCCATACCGGCAGACGGTACTTGCGCGAGAGGCGGGCCACGCCGCCGATGTGGTCGGCGTGCTCGTGGGTCACGACGACGGCACTCAGCGCCGCGGGATCGAGATCCAGCCGGGCGAGGCGACGCTCCAGCTCGCTGACGGAGAAGCCACAGTCGAGCAGCAGCCGGGTACCGTCGGCCTCGATCAGCGTGGCGTTGCCCTTGCTGCCGCTTCCCAGCGAGGCGAAACGCAGCATCGACCTCGCCTTACTTCAGCGCTTCCTGCAGGCGGGAGAGGATCTCGCCGCCAATCTCGTCGGACAGCGCCGCACCTTCCTCGTCGTAGGCCGTCACCTCGACATAGGAGCCCTGATCGAGCACCTGCAGCTGATAGACCGTGTTCACGCTGAGCAGGTCCTTCTCGCCATCGCCGAACAGCCCCTTGAGGAAGCCGCGCTCATAACGCTCATCGCCCTTGTAGACGACGTAATAGGTGCCACCCGCACGGTTCTGGTCCTGCACCAGGAGGGCGATGCGATCCAGGGCGATGCCGATGCGACGCCAGCTGCGCACGAAACTGTCCTCGACGGTCAGCGTCGGCCGGCCGTCGCGTTCGGCCAGGCGCATGGTGATGGTCTGGTCGCGCGGGCTCTCCAGCGCCTTCTCCGCCGCCTCTTCTTCCATGCCGAGGAAGACCATCAGACGCCGCAACATCTCGGCCTCGAGCTCGGGGTCGCTCGGCCGCAGTTCCCACTTGATGATGTCCTCGTCCGCCACCACCTCGCGTGCGCCGCGATGCGTGAGATAGACGGCGGTCACGCCCCCTTCCTCGCGTTCCAGACGCAGCCGGTACCGATCGCGCAGGCCGGCATCGTAGAGCTTGCCGAGATACTTGCGCAGGCCGCTGCGGGTGAGGCCCGCGCGGTTCTCTGCCCAGGCCGTCTCGATGATACCCAGGCGGGGCTGCTCCTGCTCGATCTCCAGGCCCTGCTGGCCGAGGAAGTCCCGCAGCTTCGGCCAGAGCTGCTCGGGACCGGCCTTCGCCTCCAGCCAGCGCAGCTGGCCGGCACGCTTCACCACGATGTCGTCGTAGCGCGGCAGCACACCGGAGCGGGATTCGACCTGGCCGCCCCCCTGATCGACGCGTGCCGCGCTCACGCGGCCGCCGCCAGCGGGCATGGCATAGCTGTCGTCAACGTCCAGGGCGGAGAGGTCCGGAGGCACTTCCAGCGGCGGCAGCGTGGTGCTGGTCTCGTAATCGAGCGTGCGGGCATCGCCCGTGCTGGAACAGCCGGAGAGCTGCAGCGCAGCCAGCAGCAGGACCGAGGACAGGAGGGCCGGCGCCAGGCGGCCGGCGGTGGTGAATCGCATCATCATGTAACCCGTCAGAGCGCGATGCCGCCGGCGCGCAGGGCGTCGCGCAGCGGCTCACGGTATGGTTCGGAAAGCGGTGTCATCGGCAGGCGGATGCCGGGAGAGATCAGACCCATCTCGTGCAGGGCCCATTTCACCGGGATCGGATTCGCCTCCAGAAACAGTGCCTTGTGCAGCGGCTCCAGCCGGGCGTTGATTGCCTCGGCCGTCGCCCGGTCGCCACGCCGTGCGGCCTCGCACATCTCGTGCATGGCCTTCGGCGCGACGTTGGCGGTCACCGAGATGTCGCCCTTGCCGCCCAGCAGGATGAACTCCATGGCGGTGGCATCATCACCGGTATACAGATCGATTTTGTCTCCGCAGCGCTCGAGAAGTTCGCGCGCGCGCTCGAGGTTGCCGGTGGCTTCCTTGATCCCGACGATGTTGGAGATGGCGGCCAGGCGCACCACGGTATCCGGCAGCATGTCCACGGCAGTGCGCCCCGGCACGTTGTAGAGGATCTGCGGGATGGCCACGGCCTCGGCCACGGCCCGGAAGTGCTGGTACAGCCCTTCCTGGGTCGGCTTGACGTAGTAGGGGCAGACCAGCAGGGCGGCATCGGCGCCCGCCTCCATGGCACAGCGCGTGAGCTCGATCGCCTCCTGGGTCGCATTGGAGCCGGTGCCCGCGATCACGGGGATGCGGTTGGCGGCCATCTCCACGGTCAGGCGTATGACCCGGCAGTGCTCCTCGAAATCCAGCGTGGAAGCCTCGCCCGTGGTGCCCACGGAGACGATCGCATCCGTGCCGTTCTCGACATGAAACTCGACCAGCCTGCGGAGCGCCTCCTCGTCGATCGCGCCATCCGGCGTCATCGGCGTGACAAGGGCCACCATACTGCCGTGGAACATGGAAATCTCCGTCAAAAACGCGAAACCGCCATGGTACTGATGCGGCCCTGGCAAGACAAGCTGAGCACCGCATGCCAGGGCGCCTGCGCCCGTATCGCCTGCGGCCATAACCCATTGAAAAAACAGCCTCATCGTGACGCCAGCCCCAATGACCGGCGCGCGGCCGTCATGCCGGGATGGCATTTTTCCGAGCATCCCTGATATTCTGGCCCCATGTACCCCTGTCACCCCTGCGAACCCTGACCCCATGAGCAGCCTGCTGGTCATCTCGGCCCTGGGCGACGATCGTCCCGGCATCGTACAGTCCCTCTCCAGGGCCATCCTGGAAAATGGCTGCAACATCGAAGACAGCCGCATGTCGGTGCTGGGCGGCAGCTTCGCCGTCATCATCCTGGTTTCCGGCCAGTGGAACACCCTGGCCAAGCTGGAAGGCAGCCTGCCGGCACTGGGCGAGAAGCTGGGGTTGTCCGTCACCACCCGGCGTACTGAGCCACGCAAGCTCGCCGGCCACATGCTCTCCTACAGCGTCGACGTGATCTCGCTGGATCATCCGGGCATCGTCAACGAGCTGGCCACCTTCTTCTCGCAGCGCGGCATCAACATCCAGGACATGGCCACGAGCAGCTACAGCGCGGCACACACTGCCACGCCCATGTTCGCCGTGCGCATGACGGTCGAGATCCCCTCCAACCTGCACATCGCCGCCCTGCGCGACGAGTTCCTGGATCTGTGTGACCGTCTCAACCTCGACGGTGTCATAGAACCGCTGAAGGGATAAAGGGCCGCCAGGGAATGAACCCGCAACACGTAAAGGAGCCCACATGAGTGTCGAGATCGGCAAGACCGTCCCCGACTTCGAACTGCCGGCCACCGGCGACAAGCACATCAGGCTGTCCGACTACCGCGGCGAAAAGAACGTTGTGATCTATTTCTACCCCAAGGACAGCACGCCTGGCTGTACCACAGAGGGCCAGGATTTTCGCGACAACCATCGCAAGTTCACCAGCCGCAAGACCGTCATCCTCGGTGTCTCGCGCGACGGCCTGAAGTCACACGAGAACTTCAAGGCCAAGCAGGACTTTCCCTTCGACCTGCTCTCCGATAGCGACGAGACCGTGTGCAAGCTGTTCGACGTCATCAAGATGAAGAACATGTACGGCAAACAGGTTCGCGGCATCGAACGCAGCACCTTTCTCATCGACAAGCAAGGCGTGCTGCGCGCCGAATGGCGCAAGGTCAAGGTCAAGGGTCACGTCGAAGACGTACTGAATGCCGTCAAGGAACTGTGAGCCGCCGGCAGGCGGATGGCAGGCACCTGCCAGCCGCCTGCCCGGATACCGACCACGCGACAGCGCCTGTTGTCGCCCGACCCCGCGTCCCTCGCGGTCCCGCAACGCCCCACCGTCCTTTCCGCTCCGTCACGACACATCGAGGAAACCCGCATGGTAAGAAAAGAGCCCGTCGGTAAACGCCTCTTCGTCCTCGACACCAACGTGCTGATGCACGACCCGACCGCACTCTTCCGCTTTCAGGAACACGACATCTATCTGCCCATGGTCGTGCTCGAGGAACTCGACCGCGGCAAGAAGGGCATGTCCGAAGTCGCACGCAACGTCCGCCAGGTCAGCCGCTTCATCGACGACCTGATGCTCCGGCTCGACCACAGCGAGATCGCCAAGGGCATCGAGCTGGGCAGCACCCTGTCGCTGCCGGACTCCGACTTCGCCCCCAGCGGACGCCTGCTGTTCCAGACCGAGGCGCTGGCCACCGAGCTGCCCGAGACCCTGCCGGGACATACCGCCGACAACACCATACTCGGCACCGCGCTTGCGCTGCAGAAGGCGCATCCGGACATCGACGTCACCCTGGTGTCCAAGGACATCAACCTGCGCATCAAGGCCGCGGTGGTCGGCATCCGCGCCGAGGACTACTACAACGATCAGGTACTGGACGACGTCAACCTGCTCTACCTCGGCATCAGCGACCTGCCAGCCGACTTCTGGGAGCATCACAGCAAGGACATGGAATCCTGGCAGGAACAGGGACGCACCTTCTATCGCCTGCAGGGACCGATGACCGGTGACTGGCATCCCAACCAGTTTCTCTCGCTGGAGGGCGAGCAGCCGTTTCGCGCCATCGTGCGCCGGGTCGAAAAGGACTCCGCCATCATCGAGACCATCACCGACTACAGCAATCCGCGTCACACGGTCTGGGGCATCAATGCACGCAACGCCGAACAGAACTTCGCCCTCAACCTGCTGATGGACCCGGAGATCGACTTCATCAGCCTGGTGGGTGCCGCCGGCACCGGCAAGACCCTGCTCACCCTCGCCGCGGCGCTGGCGCAGACACTGGAGCAGAACATCTACAAGGAAATCATCATGACCCGCGTCACGGTACCCGTGGGCGAGGACATCGGCTTCCTGCCGGGTACCGAGGAAGAGAAGATGACGCCCTGGATGGGCGCCCTGATGGACAACCTCGAGGTGCTTACCCACTCCGAGGAGGGCGGTGAATGGGGACGGGCGGCCACCGCCGACATCCTCAAGAACCGCATCAAGATCCGCTCGCTCAACTTCATGCGCGGGCGCACCTTCCTCAACCGCTTCGTCATCCTGGACGAGGCCCAGAACCTGACCGCCAAACAGATGAAGACGCTCATCACCCGTGCCGGTCCCGGCACCAAGATGATCTGTCTCGGCAACATCGCCCAGATCGACACGCCCTACCTGACGGAAACCACCTCGGGACTCACCTTCGTGGTCGACCGCTTCAAGCAATGGCCCCACAGCGGTCATGTCACGCTGCGCCGCGGTGAGCGCTCGCGCCTGGCCGACTACGCCTCGAGCGTTTTGTAACGGGATACCCGCAGCCCACAGAAGGCGTGTAGTGCAAAACGGCACTACACGCCTTCTGCCCCGCCCTCTGCCTGCCGGGCTGCCGCCGCGGGACAATGGCACCGCGACCCATTTGACATTCCCCTACTCGCCCCGCGCTTGACATTTGTTCGCGCGGCCATAAAGATGCGCAACACATACATGTTATGGCGAAGGAGCTGATTCATGGAACAAACGCTGGCCTGGTATCTGTCCCTGCTGTTCATCGGCCTGGTGGCGGCAGTCTTCCTCTGGGTGCGCCTCCATTCGCGCGAAGCGGCCGAGTTCGCGCCCATCCGCGATCGGGCCTATCGCCTGCGTCCGCACCTGTTCTGGGCGCTGGTCGTGGTCGGCATCCCGGTCATGGTGGTGACGCTCATGATGACCCCCTACGAGAGCGCACAGGGCCTGCCGGATGACGCGCTGCACGTCGACGTGCAGGGCCAGCAGTTCGCCTGGACCCTGAGCGAGACCGGCGCCCGCGCCGGACAGACCGTGGTCTTCAACGTGACCAGTGCCGACGTGAACCATGGCTTCGGCATCTACGACGCCGACATGCGCCTGGTGGCACAGACGCAGGCCATGCCCGGTTACAGCAACCGCCTGGTCCACGTCTTCGAGAAACCCGGCAGCTATCGCATCCTCTGCCTCGAATACTGCGGCATGGCCCATCACGTGATGGAAGCCCGCTTCGAGATCACCGAAGCGCGCTGAGCGCTCCGACCGGAATAAAGGGAGAAGAACAATGACTGATTCGACGATGACCCAGACACGACCGCACACCGGCGTGCTGGCCTATCTCGTGGTAGCCGGCGTCGTCATCCTGCTGATGATGCTGCTCGGCCTGCTGATGCGCCTGGACCAGGCCACCGCCCTGGATCTCGGCCTGGCCGGCTTCTACCGGGTGATGACCGCCCATGGCGCCGGCATGGTCGGCATCATGGCCCTGGGCGGCGCCGCCGTGATGTGGCACTTCCTCTCGCGCCACGTGCAGCTGTCGGGCGCCATCCTCTACATCAACCTGCTGCTGTTCCTGGTGGGCGCAGTGATGGTGCTGGGTAGCGTGTTCATCGGCGGCTATGCCGGCGCCTGGACCTTCCTCTACCCGCTGCCGGCGCAGGCCGCAGGGGCCTGGTCGCCACACGCCGCCGCCGTGTTCACCGGTGGCCTGCTCGCCATCGGCACCGGTTTCCTGCTGCTGCACCTGGATACGGCCCGCGCCATCATCCAGCGCTACGGCAGCCTCCCGCGCGCGCTGGGCTGGCCGCAGCTCTTTGGTGGCGACAGCAGCGAACCGCCGCCGGCCGCGGTGGTGGCCAGCACCATGGTCCTCATCGTCAACATCCTGGGCATTACCGCCGGTGCCGCCATCCTGGTGATGACGCTCGTGAATCTCTATGTGCCGGCCTTCGACATCGACCCCCTGCTGGCGAAGAACCTGATCTATTTCTTCGGCCACGTCTTCATCAACGCCACCATCTACATGGCGGTGATCGGCGTCTACGAGATACTTCCCGTGTACACCAAACGGCCGTGGAAGGTGAATCGCGTGTTCCTCGCCGCCTGGACCGCCTCCACCATCATGGTCATCATCGTCTATCCGCATCATCTGCTGATGGACTTCGCCATGCCGACCTGGATGCTGGCCATGGGTCAGATCATCTCCTACACCAGCGGCCTGCCGGTGCTGGTCGTCACCGCCTATGGCGCCCTGCTGCTGGTGCACCGTTCCGGCATCCAGTGGAACACCGCCGCCAGCCTGCTGTTCCTGTCCGTGTTCGGCTGGGCGGCCGGCGTCATCCCCGCCATCATCGACGCCGTCATCCCGGTGAACACCGTGATGCACAACACCCTGTGGGTGCCCGGTCACTTCCACTTCTACCTGCTGCTGGGCGTGGCCGCGATGGTCCTCGGTTTCATGTATCACCTGCGCGCAGCCAATCATCATGATGGCGTGCTGGACCGCGCCGCCTTCTGGGCCTACATGATCGGTGCCCTGGGCTTTGTCATGAGCTTTCTCTACAGCGGCAACCAGAGCGTGCCGCGCCGCTACGCCGACCACGCCCCGCAATGGGTGGCCTATGACCAGATCGCCTCGGCCTTTGCCATCCTGGTGGTCGCGGCCATGGCCGTGTTCCTGCTGCGCTTCCTCACCGGCCTGCGGCCCCGCGCCGCCCGCTGATGCGCACCCTGCTGTCCCTGCTGCTGATCGCCAGCCTGGGTAGCACCGTGCTCTACCAGGCCACGGACGGCCTGCGGGCACTGACTAGCGAAGGCGCCCGGCGGGTGGCCGTCACCGACGCGGCTCGACCGGTGCCGGATGTCATCCTGCAGGACCAGCACGGCGACCGTTTCTCCCTGGCCGAACTCCAGGGGCAGGCCCTGGTGATCAACTTCATCTACACGCGCTGCCCCACGGTGTGCCTGGCCCTGGGCGATGCCCTGCAGCAATTGCAGCGCGCCCTGCCGGCCGGAGGTCCGGGCGGGGACGTGCTGCTGCTGAGCATCAGCTTCGACCCGGCCAACGATACGCCGGCGCGTCTGGCGGCCTATGCCGAGTGGTTTCGTGCCGGTGAGGGCTGGCGGGTGACGCGCCCCCTGAACGAGGCGGACCTGGAACTCCTGCTCGAGCGGTTCGGCGTGGTGGTGATCCCGGACGGGCGCGGCGGTTTCGAGCACAACGCCGCACTGCACCTGGTCGACCGCGAGGGACGGCTGGTAGCGATCCGGGATCTCGATGACGTCGAGGGGGTACGCCGCTGGCTGGGTGAGGCCTCATGAGACACGCAACGCGGTCCGGTCTGGCCGGCATTGCGCTGATCGTGATCCTCGCCCCGCCGTGGATGCGCGCACTGCTGGAGTCGGGCATGGCGGGCCACATGCTGCTGCAGATCCCGCTGCTGGTACTGGCCGGCATCCTGCTGGCCGGTTTCGTGCCCGACCGCTGGCGTGCGCGCCTGGCCGACTGCAATGCCTACGGCCTCAGCGGCCTGCTGCTGGCGCTGCTCACACTGGGCTACTGGATGCTGCCGCGCAGCCTCGACCTCGCCCTGGAATCCGGCTGGGCGGAGCTGCTGAAGTTCACCACGCTGCCGCTGCTCGCCGGTCTGCCGCTGGCACTCAGCTGGCGACCGCTGGGCATGATCGGGCGCGGCGTCGTGTGGAGCGAACTCGTCGCCAAGCTCGCCGTGCTCGGCTGGCTGTATCTCGAGGCCCCGGTACGGGTATGCACGCGCTACCTCGTCGCCGACCAGGAACAGGTGGGACAGGCCCTGCTCGTCATCGCCCTGCTGCTGGCCGTGGTGCTCACCCTGCGGGCCTTTCTGTTCGACCATGGCCGCAGCGGGGAACCCGCAGAGGAAGAGGCCGGTCCCCGGGAACGGAAGGCACCGGCGGCACATGTCGTGTAGAACGCCCCGGGCGATCATCGCCGCATAGCAGACTCAGTCCTGACTCGGCTCTGCCGCCTCCATGCGGGCGCGGCGGGTGGCGGTAGGCCAGGACTTGATGATGGCGTTGACCAGCGTCGCCAGCGGGATGGCGAAGAAGACGCCCCACAGGCCCCACAGTCCGCCGAAGATCAACACGGCCGCGATGATGGCGACCGGGTGCAGATTGACCACCTCGGAGAAGAGCAGCGGCACGAGCAGGTTGCCGTCGAGGAACTGGATGATGCCGTAGGCCACCAGCACATAGACGAACTCGGAGCCGAGCCCCCACTGGAAATAGGCGATGAAGGCCACCGGCACGGTGACCACCGCGGCGCCGACATAGGGCACGATGACGGAGATGCCGACCAGGAAGGACAGCAGCATGGCGTAGTTGAGCCCGAGCAGCTTGAAGGTGACGTAGGTGACCACCCAGACGATGAGGATCTCCCAGAACTTGCCGCGGATGTAGCTCGCGATCTTGACGTTGACCTCGCGCCAGACGTCGCTGGCCAGCTGACGTTCGGTCGGCAGGAAACCGGACAGCCAGGCGATGATGCTTTCCTTGTCCTTGAGGAAGAAGAACACCATCAGCGGCACCAGCACGAAATACACCATGAGCGTGATCAGCCCGGTGACCGAGGCCAGCGAGAAGCGCAGCACCTGCTGGCCGAAGGCGGTGAGCTCGGCCTGGATCGCGGCCAGGATGTTGTTGACCTGCTGTGCCGAGATCAGGTTGGGATACTGTTCGGGCAGATGCAGGAGCGCAGCCTGCCCCTGCGCCAGCATCCGCGGCAGCTCGCCGAAGAACTGCGTGACCTGCTGGGAGAGCAAGGGCCCCAGCGAGAACAGGGCCAGCAGCATCATCGCCAGCCAGACACAGAATACGAGGATACTGGCCAGCAGCCGCGGCAGGCGCAGCCCTGTGAGCCAGGCGACGGCGCCATCGAGGATATAGGCGATGACCAGCGCGGCGAGCAGCGGGGCGAGCACTTGGCCGAAATAGATCACGAGCGCGAAGCCCGCGAACAGCAACAGGGCAAAGCTCAGGACCTGCGGCTCGGGAAAGAACCGCCGGTACCATTCCTGCAGGACATCAAGCATGGGCTGTGCTTCGCTAAAGAGGTTATTCACCGGACTGGTCGTCGACGATGCGACGGTAGTGGCGCTCGAACAGGATCTCCAGCTCGTCGATCACCTCGATGGCCGGCCGGCCCTGCATCACGTGCTCGGCCATCAGCGAGGAGGTCTCGTTGAGCATCTTGCTCTTGTCGAGCATGTGATAGGTGGCCGACAGGCGACGCATGGCCTTGATCACGCTCTCGTTCTCGGGGCGCGGAATCGGTTTGGGCTCGGGCAGCTCGAGACTGGCCCCTTCGCTGCGTTCGACCAGGAATTCGGCGAAGGCGAGCAGGGTCTGGCGCTCGCCCTCGGGCAGGGCCTTGAACAGCCTGACCAGTCGCTTCTCGGGCTTCTTGTCCGCACCCGCGGTGCCGGGCATCGGGATCATCATTCCACCTTGAGGCTGAATACCGGCATCTTGTGCCGCTCCTGCATCAGGTCGCATTCCTTGACCAGGGCCACGACCACCTGGTCGGTGGTCTCCTGCATATTGCCCCACTCCATGCGGGCCTCGCCCAGGAGTTCGCCGATGTGATCCGGCGGATTGTGGCCGTCTTCCATGATGATGTCCTCCAGCATACCGGGCTTCATTTCCGGACGGAACAGCAGACCATAGGTATGCGGCTCGGGGTGGATGGCCAGCCAGTTGCCGTCCTCGTCCACCAGGATGGGTTCCAGGCCTTCGGGCAGCACGACCGAGCCGTTGTACATCACCAGCACCCGGCGCCCGGCCATGGCCTCGGCCAGCTCGTCACCCTCACCGGCCGCGGTCTTGCGTGCGGTGACGAACTTCGCCACATGCGCGGGCTCGGCCCTCGGCGTGCCGCCGGCCGCCTGGGCCACCAGCAGGCCGCCCATGCCGATACCGATCACCGGGCGCCGGGCCTTCTGGAAGATCTGGATCAGGTTGAGTTCGCCCTCCACCGCCGGATTGTGTTCCTCATCGGTGGTCGGCCAGGCACCGGCCAGAAAGAACACGCCGTCGAACTGGCCGACATTGCCCGGCAGGTCCTGCCCGGTAAAGGGGCGAAAATAGCTGAAGCCGATGTCGCGCTTTTCCAGCTGGCTCTCGATCAGGCCGAGAAATTCCGAATAGGTGTGCTGAATGACGAGATAGTTTTTCATGTATCACCCTGGTCTCACGAATGCGTGGCCTGCGCACCGGCTGTTGCCGGGGCGCCGGTTTCCTGACGTTGTATGTCGCAGTAGGAGCGTGCGAAATCGAGCAGCTCCTCCATCGCCCGCAGGCGGAATTTCTGCCGCTGGCGCACGAAGGAAAAGGGCCGCTCCAGCGGCGGGTCCAGCGGCACCGCCCGCAGCGTACCGAGCTGCAGCTCCTTTTCGATGGTGGCGCTGGAGAGTATGGACACACCCATGCCCGCCTCCACGGCCCCCTTGATGGCCTCCGAGCTGCCGAGTTCCAGGCAGACGCTGAGGTCGTTCTTGTCCAGCCCCTGTGCGGCCATGTATTCCATGATCACCTCGCGCGTGCCAGACCCCTCTTCGCGACAGATGAAGGGGTAGCGTGCGAGTTCCGCCATGCTCACGGTCGGCCGCTCGGTCAGCTCGTGTCCGGTCGGCACGATCACCACCAGCTGGTCGACGCGGCAGACCTCCACCAGCAGGTTCTTGTTCGTGACCGGGGCCTCGACCACGCCGAGGTCGATGACATTGTTCTCCACCATGGAGACGATGCCCTCGGTGTTGGAGACCTTGAGCCGGATGTTCACATCCGGGTACTTCGATTTGAAATCGCCGAGCAGCGACGGCAGCATGTACTCGGCGATGGTGGTGCTGGCCCCCATGGTCAGGGCGCCGCGCACATCCCCCGTCATCTCGCGGACGGCATTTTCCATTTCCGCGTACAATTCGAAGATGCGCTCGGCATAGCCGAAGACCCGCTTGCCCGCCTCGGTGAGCGAGACCCGGTTGTGGGTGCGATCGAAGAGCCGGGTGTTGAAATGATCCTCCAGCTGCCGGACCTGGAAGGTCACGGCCGGCTGGGTCATGTGCAAGGCATCTGCAGCCTTGGTGAAGCTCAGTAGCCGGGCGACGGTGTAAAAGACCTGCAGGCGGCGGTCGGCCATGGGCACCTACCCTGTTGTAACAGCCATTCGATAAGCTGAGTTAATCGGCGATGGTAGCAGCTTGCCCCGGCGTGTAAAACCACGCCACTCAAGTGCCTATTTCAACTGGGGTTACTGGCACAGGGGGCGGGCATTGAAATATAAGTCCGTTTTATAGACCAAAATCCTGATGAAGGGGATTACCGCATGAGCCAGGCCTGGAAAAAACTCGATCTCGGTGGGGCGGGCCTGCAAACCGTCAACGCCCGCATCACCAGCCAGATGCGCCGCCATCGCGTGGCCTATCCGCTGGCCCTGCTCCTGTTCCCGCTGGGGGCGCACCGCTTCTACCTGGGCACGCCGCTGGGCGGTCTCGCCTACCTGGCTCTGGGCGCGGCAACACTCCTCCTGGTCCTGCTGGCACCGGCCTGGACGGCCCTGATCCCGGCCGCGCTCATGCTGGCCTTCCTGGTCTTCGACCTGTTCTGGATGGACCGCTACATCCTGCGCTTCAACAAGCAGCTGCGCATGGCGCAGTTCATGCAACCGGGCACGAAACCGCCGAAGCACTTCCGCGGCCGCTACACTGACGAGACGGACCTCGAGGACTACACGAAGGAGAAGGAACGCGAACGCGCCGGCCATCAGCCGGTGGACTTCGAGGCGCTGGCGGAATTCGGCCAGAAGCAGTACATCGCCTCGTTCAACGAGCAGGAGGCCATGCTGCGGGAGCTGGCCAGGCAGCGCAAGGGATCGGGCGGGGACGACGAAGGGAAATAACCCCCCCGCAGGGAAACTAGAGACTCTCGAGGTCGATCTGGCCGAAGTCGCCCACCACCGGGTGTCCGATGTCCTCTTCGGGCAAGGCCTCCCGGGCGAGGCAGACGGTCTTCATACCGGCCTTTGCGGCGGCATCGAGTTCCTCGCGAATATCGGAGAGAAAGAGGATGGCACTGCCGGCCAGGCCGAGTTCATCGCGGATCCGGACATAGGAATCCGCCTCGCGCTTGTGACCGATGCGGGTGTCGTAGTAACCGGAGAACAACGGCGTGAGGTCGCCGTATTCCGTATGCGCGAACAGCAGCTTCTGCGCCGCGACCGAACCCGATGAATACACATACAGCATGATGCCCTCGTCATGCCAGGCACGCAGGGCCTTTGCCGCATCGGGATAGACATGCCCGGTAAAGTCGCCATGCCGGTAGCCCGCCTCCCAGATCATCCCCTGCAGGGCCTTGAGCGGCGTGATCTTCTGGTCCTCGGCGATCCAGCGCAGCAGCCGGCCGATCACCACCTCGTCGTCGGCATCGCCGCCGATCTCCGCCCGCACGGCATCGAGCTGCTCGCGCACCGCGGGCTCGTCGGCATGGGCACGCACGAAGGCCGGCAGGTTCTCGGCGGCATAGGGGAACAGCACGTCCTTGACGAAGGACAGGCTGGAGGTGGTGCCCTCGATGTCGGTGAGGATGGCGCGGATCATCGAAGCCTCGTCCTATTCGCCGAAGCGCGGGTAGTCGTCGGCGATGGCATCCCCGGTGAAGTTGGCCTGCCAGCCATCGGGGGTGGTAAAGAGCCGGATCGCCTTGAAGAACGGCTCCGGCCCCATGTCGAACCAGTGGCGCGTGCCGGCCGGCACGCTGATCAGGTCACCCCGGTCGCAGCGCATCATGTACACCGCATCCCCCGGATGCAGGTAGAACATGCCGCTGCCGTCGACGAAGAAGCGTACCTCGAAGTCGTCATGTGTGTGTTCGGACAGGAACATCTGGCGTAACTCACCCTTCTTCGGGTTGTCGGGCGTCAGGGCCACTACGTCCACGGACTGGAAACCGTACTGTTGCGTCAGACGGGCCACGTCCTCCTTGTAGGCCTCCAGCACCTCTTCCTGGCCGGCATCCGCCGCCAGCGGCTTGCTCGCCTCCCAGCGCTCGAAGCCCACGCCAATGGCGTCGAGATGATCGCGAATGCTCTCGAAATCGGTGAATACCTGTGGCGCGGGATCATCCGGCCGGGCATAAATCGTCAGTTCGCTCATAATCCCAGTCTCCGTGACAGCACTTCACATTCGAACAAAAACTCGAAGGCCTCCACATGCCGGCGCGCGTCCGTCAGGGTGGCGCCCCAGGTGTAGAACCCATGGCCTTCGATCAGATAGCCGGGCATGGGTTCATTCGCCTGCATGTAGGCCTCCACCTTCGCCGCCAGGCGCGCGATGTCCTGGTCGTTCTCGAAGATGGGCACCCGCACGCTGGTGCTGTGGGTGGTTACCGAGGGGAAGGCCTTGAGTACCTCGTAGTCGCGCAGCTCCAGGTGATCGCGATGCAGGCGCGAGAGCACGGTGGCATTCACCGAGTGCACGTGCAGCACCGCGCCGACGGCCGGGTCGCGCCTGTACAGCTGGCTGTGCAGACCGGTCTCGGCCGAGGAGCGCTTGCCCGGTTCCAGCGAATTGCCATCCAGGTCCGCCAGCATGATGTCCTCGGGGCGCAGCTCGCCCTTGTGGCGGCCCGAGACCGTGATCGCCATGCGCGTTTCGTCCACCCGCGCCGAGAAGTTCCCCGAGGTCGCGGGCACCCAGCCACGGGACGCGAAAAAGCGGCCGGCATCGATCAGCTCGGTGGTCAGGCGTTCCATGGTCTTGTGCATGACGGCTCCGGGAGACGGGTGGCAATGGGGCGATACTCTACCTGATTTTGGGCCGCGATAAACACCGGGGCGGGCCATGCCCAGCCCGCCGTTTTCTAGACCGAGACGCCGAGATCCGCGTAGGAGCGTGCGATCTTCTGTACCGCGACCATGTAGGCCGCGGTGCGGTAGTCATGGCGGCCACCGGCGATCTCGCGCACGGCGCGAATATCCTGGAAGGCCAGGCGCATGGTGTCGTCCAGGCCCGAGTACACCAGGTCGTTCTCGTCGGCGCCGCGTACCAGCTCGGTGTGCATCCAGTCCGGCGCCTTCTCGCCGGTCATCATCTCCAGGGCGGAGACGATGTGCTGGCCGCGCACCTCGTCGAAGCGCCGCTCCATGCGGCCGAAACGCATGTGATGGATGTTGCGTATCCACTCGAAGTAGGAGACCACCACCCCCCCGGCGTTGAGATAGGCATCGGGCAGGATGACGATGCCGCGCGAACGCAGGATCTCGTCCGCCTCGAAGGTGACCGGGCCGTTGGCCGCCTCGGCCACGAGCTTCGCCTGGATGCGCGCGGCATTGCCGGTGTGGATCACGCCCTCCAGGGCCGCCGGCAGCAGGATGTCGCATTCCTTCTCCAGTACGGCCGCCCCGTCCTCGACGTAGGTCGCGCCGGGAAAGTCCCGGATGCCGCCCGTCTCGTTCATGTACTGGCGCACCTGCTCCACCGCCAGGCCATTGTCGTCGACCAGCGCACCGTCGCGTTCGATGATGGCGACGATCTTCGCCCCGTCCTGCTCCTGCAGAAACTTGGCGGCGTGGTAGCCGACGTTGCCCAGCCCCTGCACGATGATGCGCTTGTCGGCCAGCCCGCCCTCCAGACCGGCGGCCTTCACGTCCTCGGTGTGGCGGAAGAACTCGCGCAGCCCAAGCTGCACGCCCCGCCCCGTGGCCTCGACGCGGCCCTTGATGCCGCCCTGGGCCACCGGCTTGCCGGTCACGCAGGCGACGTAGTTGATGTCCTCGGGATGCAGGGTCTTGTAGGTGTCGAGAATCCAGCCCATCTCGCGCTGGCCGGTGCCGACATCCGGCGCCGGCACGTTGGTGGCGGGACTGAGGAAGCCACGGCGCGCGAGCTCGCGGGCGAAACGCCGGGTGATGAGTTCCAGTTCATCGCGGTCGTACTCCCGCGGGTCGATATGCAGGCCGCCCTTGGAGCCGCCGAAGGGCACGTCGACGATGGCGCACTTGTAGGTCATCAGCGCAGCCAGGGCCTCGACCTCGTCCTGGCAGACCTTGAGGTCGTAACGGATGCCACCCTTGGCCGGCAGCCGGTGGATGCTGTGCACGGCACGCCAGCCCTTGAAGACCTCGATCTTGCCGCGGATACGCACCGGGAAGGAGACCTGCAGCACCGAGTTGCAGGCCTTGATGGCGCTGGCCAGTCCCGGCTCGATGCCCAGCGCCATGAGGGCGCGATCCACCATGTGGTTCACGCTTTGACGAAACGAAAGGCCTTCGGTCTTGACGTCGTTCATGCACGACTCCCCTGGTCTGAAAAGCCATCCACCCGTCGGTCGACGGGAGGACGGTCTGGACTACGCCCGCTCGCCGGTGATCAGATGCAAACGATCACGCACGTAGACGTAATACAGCATCGGGATCAGCATCAGCGTGAGCACCGTGGAGACGAGAATACCGAAGATCAGCGAGATCGCCAGCCCGCTGAAGATCGGATCGTCCAGGATGAAGAAGGCGCCGGCCATGGCGGCCAGCCCCGTGAGGATGATGGGCTTGGCACGCACCGCCCCGGAACGGATCACGGCCTCCTCCAGCCCCATGCCTTCGCGCACCTGCTCGTTGACGAAATCCACCAGCAGGATGGAGTTGCGCACGATGATGCCGGCCAGCGCGATCATGCCGATCATCGAGGTGGCGGTGAACTGCGCACCGAGCAGCGCGTGCCCGGGCATCACGCCGATGATGGTGAGCGGGAT
This sequence comes from Chromatiales bacterium, assembly GCA_014762505.1. Lineage (NCBI taxonomy): Bacteria > Pseudomonadati > Pseudomonadota > Gammaproteobacteria > Chromatiales > Chromatiales bacterium. The sequence continues at coordinate 94,205 of JABURS010000035.1, forward strand.
CGGCGCCATGATGACCAGCGGTACCACGTAGGAGCGGAACTGCGCCACCACGAGCAGGTAGATGAGGATGATACCCACCGCGTAGGCGATACCCATGTCACGGAAGGTCTCGTAGGTCACCTGCCACTCGCCGTCCCACTTCAGGCTGTAGAGATAGGGATCCTCAGGCTGGGCGATGAAGTACTGGCCGATGGGTTCGCCATAGACGAGCGCCATGTCGTCCAGCGTCGACTTGATGGCAAACATGCCGTAGAGCGGACTGTCGATGTTCCCCGTCATGTCCCCGGAGACCATGACCACGGGCAGCAGGTCCTTGTGCATGATCGAGTGCTCGCGCTGCGTCTCTTCCACGGTCACGAGCGCCGACATGGGGACCAGCGCACCAGTCTGGCTGCGCAGACGCAGGGCCAGCACGGCCTCGATATCGGCCTTCTCGGCCACCGGGTACTCCAGGCGGATCGGTACGGCGTACTTGATGCCCTCTCCGTGCAGGTAACCCACATCCTCGCCGCGCAGCACGGTATCGATGGCCTGTACGATGTCGCTCTGGGAGACACCGAGCAGGGCCGCCTTCTGGCGGTCGACGTGCACCACCAGCTGCGGGGCCGCATGCTCGACGCTGTCGTCCACATCGACGATGTCGTCGGTGGATTCGAAGACCTCGCGTATCGCACGTGCAATGCGGATCTGGCCCTCGTAATCCGGGCCATAGATCTCGGCCACGACGGGGGACATCACCGGCGGACCGGGCGGCACCTCCACCACCTTCACGCGACCGCCGTGCCCGCTGGCCACCGCGAACAGCTCGGGGCGCAGGCTGGCGGCGATCTCGTGGCTCTTGCGCTCGCGATGCTTCTGGTCCACCAGGTTGACCTGGATGTCACCGACGTTCGGTCCTTCACGCAGGTAGTACTGGCGCACCAGGCCGTTGAAATTGATCGGCGAGGCCGTGCCGGCATAGACCTGGTAATCGCTCACCTCCGACACCTGCGCCAGCACCGCACCCATCTCCTCCAGCACGCGCGTGGTCTGCTCCAGGCTCGTGCCCTCGGGCATGTCGAGCACCACCTGGAACTCGGACTTGTTGTCGAAGGGCAGCATCTTCAGCACCACCACGCGGAACCCCACCAGCGCCAGCGAGAGCAGGATAAGGACGCCGACCACGGCATAGAGGATGCGCCTGCGACGCCGGGCGTCATCGGCACTGAGGAAGGGACCGATGTGGCGCTGGAAGAACCCGTACAGCCGCTCTCCACCACCGGCATGTGAACCGCCCGAAGTCGACGCATGCGCCATGCCGCCTCTGCTGAACACGCGATAGGTGAGCCAGGGGGTGACCACGTAGGCCACCGCCAGCGAGATCAGCATGCCCATGCTGGCATTGATCGGGATCGGGCTCATGTACGGCCCCATCAGTCCGGTGACGAAGGCCATTGGCAGCAGGGCCGCGATCACCGTGAAGGTGGCGAGTATGGTAGGCCCACCCACCTCGTCCACCGCCACGGGGATGGCCTCGCGCAGGGTCTTGCCCCCCATCTGCATGTGCCGGTGGATGTTCTCCACCACCACGATGGCATCGTCCACCAGGATGCCGATGGAGAAGATGAGCGCGAACAGCGACACGCGGTTGAGCGTGAAGCCATAGGCCCAGGAGGCGAACAGGGTGATGGCCAGCGTGATGACCACGGCCACACCGACGATGAAGGCCTCGCGCCGACCGAGTGCGATCCACACCAGCACCACCACGGACAAGGTGGCGAAGAACAGTTTCTGGATGAGTTTCTTGGCCTTGGCGTCGGCCGTCTCGCCGTAGTTGCGCGTGATGGTGGCCTGCACCGACTCGGGCACGTAGATGCCTTCGAGCTGATGAAAGCGCTCGATGACGCGGTTGGCGATCTGTACGGCATTGGTGCCGGGCTTCTTGGCCACGGCCAGGGTCACCGCCGGGAACTGCCCGCTGACCTCGATGCCCTTGGTTTCCGCCGCCGGGCCGGTACCCAGCCAGACATAGGACTCAGGCTGATCGGCACCGTGGCTGACCTCGGCCACGTCGCGCAGATAGACGGGGCGGCCGTCATGCACGGCGATGACCAGATCGCCGATGGCCTCCGCCGAGGTGAGGAAGCTGCCCGCCCGCACCTGCACGTCCTGGTTGTCACGCACCAGGGAGACCGCATCGCGGGCCTCGTTGCCGGCGGACAGCGCCATGCGCAGGTCGTCCAGCGCCACACCGTAGCCGGCGAGCTTCTGCGCATCCAGCCTGACGTGCACCACGCGCTCGGGGCCGCCGATGGTGTAGATATCGCGCGTCCCCTTCACGCGCTTGAGCTCGGCCTCCACCGCGTGCGCCACCTGCAGGAGCTCGGCCGAGCCACCCCTCGCGTCATCGGACCAGAGCGTGATGGCCACGATGGGGACGTCGTCGATACCCTTGGGCTTGATGATGGGCTGCAGCACGCCCAGATTGGGCGGCAGCCAGTCCTCGTTGGAGAAGACCTTGTTGTACAGGCGCACGATGGCCTCGGTGCGCTTCTCCCCCACCTCGTACTGCACGGTGAGCACCGCCATCCCCGGCTGTGACAGCGAGTAGACGTGTTCGATACCCTCGATCTCGGAGAGCACCTGCTCGGCCGGGGTGCTGACGAGATTTTCCACCTCCATCGCACTGGCGCCCGGGTAGGGGATGAAGACATTGGCGAAGGTCACGTCGATCTGTGGCTCTTCCTCGCGTGGGGTCACCCCCACGGCGAAGACCCCCAGCAGGAAGCCTACCAGGGCCAGTAGCGGCGTGATCTCGGAGAGCAGGAACTTGCGGGCGACGCGGCCCGAGATTCCAAGGCGCGACTCACTCATCGCTCGCCCCCGCCTGGCCGGTCTTCAGGTAGATGCCCGCCCGCACCGGGTCGAGTGCGACACGCTCGCCCGCCGACAGACCCGCCAGCACCTCGCGCTGACCATCCTCCAGCTCCCGCCCCAGGCGCACGTGTCTCAGGGCGACCCGTCCATCGTTGTGGACCACGTAGACGCCCGTCACCTCGCTGCGGTACACCACCGCCTCGCGCGGCACCACCAGACGCTCCACCTCGCCGACCGCAAAGGCCACCTTCACGAACATGCCCGGGAACAGGCCCTGCACGCCCTGCTCGAGCTCCAGGCGCACCTTGAAACTGTTGGTGGCCGGGTCGGCATAGGGGAAGAAGGTCATCTCCCCTGCCGTCACCGGCGCCACCCCATCGAGCAGGATGCGGGCCTGGCCCGACTCGCGCACGGCATTGATCAGGCGCTGCGGAACCTGCGTCACCACGCGCAGCCGATCCAGCGAGATCCCGGTGATGAGAGGCTGACCCACACCGGCGTTCTCGCCCACCTCCACGTGCCGCTCGGTGACGATGCCACTGTAGGGGGCGCGCACGCGCGTGTATTCGAGCTGTTCCTCGGCACTCTTGAGGCCGGCCTGGGCGGACTCCAGCCGGGCGCGTGCCGACTTCAGCTCCGCCGTGGCGGCATCCATCTGTGCCTTTGCCACCAGCTGACGCTCGTAGATGTCCTTGATGCGTTCGTATTCACTGCTGGCCTGATTGAAGCGGGCCCGTGCCTCCTCCAGCGCTGCCTGGGCCTGCGCGTAGGCCGCCTGCTGCTCAGTATCGCGAAAACGGATGATGACCCCGCCCTCGGGCACGAAGTCATCCACGTCATAGAGGATCTCGACGATGCGCCCGGAGGTCTGCGCCGTCATGGTGGCCTGGTGCACGGCCTCCACGGTCCCGTCCAGCACCTGCTCCTGCGTGACCGTGGCGGGCTCCAGCATCAGGGTCTCGAAGGGCAGCTCGGCTGCCGCCGGCAATGCCAGCAATAACAGGCCGAGCCCATAGAGGCGGGGAAGGCAGGATCGATACGAGGACCGGGGCATGTCACATCTCCACACGCTGGATTCATCGGCGGGCCGCCCCCTCAGGCTGCGACCCATTCGTTATTTCTTATGGTTTTTATGTAGTATATCAACGCAGTAACAGGGCCTCGGTGACCAGGTCACCCTGCTGCCCGCGCCCACACCACCACCACCGGGGAACGACATGACACGCATGACAGGTCTGCTGGCCGCACTGATCCTCGGCCTCCTCACCGTACCGGCAGCAGCCGCGATGTACAAATGGGTTGATGAAGAGGGCAATACGCATTATTCCCAGACCCCGCCCCCCGACCGGCCGGTGGAGACCATCGCCGCACCCAAGGCGCCCCCTGCCCCGCCACAGCGCGAGACCACTGCAGAGGAGACGGCGGACGGAGAGGGTGAGACGGGCGCCACGGAGGGGAGCGGCCCCAGCGAGGCCGAGCGCCGCCGTGTCGAGCGCGAGAACGCGGCGCGCTGCCGCGAGGCCCGCGAGGTGCTGCAGCGCTACGAGACCACCGCCCGTATCCGCGTGCCGGATGGCGACGGCTTCCGCTACCTCTCCGAAGAGGAGCGCCAGCAGCACATTCGCGACGCACGCAGGATCATCCAGAAACACTGCAAATAGGATTCGCCATGCCCCTGCTCAGCATCGAGACCAACGCCCGCTTCGACGACACCACCGCCGACGAACTCACCACCCGGGCCTCGGCCCGGGTGGCCGAACTGCTCGGCAAGCCCGAGCGCTACGTCATGGTCCGGCTCGTCCGGCAGCCGCACATGCGCTTTGCCGGTGACGATGCCCCGCTGGCCTATCTCGAACTCAAGAGCATCGGCCTGCCCGAGGACAGCACACCGGCCCTCTCACAGGCGCTCTGCGATCTGGTAAGCTCTGCGCTTTCGATCGCGAGCGACCGGATCTATATCGAGTTCGCCAACGCCCCGCGGCATCTGTGGGGCTTCGACGGCGGCACGTTCTAGCGCCCTGCGATCCCCATGCGGGCCGCCACCGGCGGCCCGCGGTATCTGACCCCAGACGACGAACCGACCCCATGCGCGCATCCCGATTCCCGCTCTCCACCACCAAGGAAACCCCCGCCGACGCCGAGGTCATCAGCCACCAGCTGATGCTGCGCGCCGGCCTGATCCGCAAGCTGGCCTCCGGGCTCTACACCTGGCTGCCCTTCGGCCTGCGGGTGCTGCGCAAGGTGGAGGCCATCGTGCGCGAGGAGATGAACCGCGCCGGGGCGGTGGAGGTGCTGATGCCGGCAGTGCAGCCCGCCGAGCTGTGGCAGGAATCGGGCCGCTGGGAGAAATACGGCCCCGAACTCCTGCGCCTGACCGACCGGCACGACCGCGAGTTCTGCTTCGGCCCCACGCACGAGGAGGTCATCACCGACCTCGCCCGGCGCGAGATCCGCAGCTACAAGCAGCTGCCGATCAACTTCTACCAGATCCAGACCAAGTTCCGCGACGAGATCCGCCCGCGCTTCGGCGTGATGCGCGCGCGCGAATTCCTGATGAAGGACGCCTACTCCTTCCATCTCGACCAGGACTCGCTGCAGGCCACCTACGACACCATGTACGAGACCTACTGCCGCATCTTCGAGCGCATCGGCCTGGACTTCCGTCCCGTGCAGGCGGACACCGGCTCCATCGGCGGCCAGTCCTCGCACGAGTTCCACGTGCTCGCGGCCTCCGGCGAGGACGCCATCGCCTTCTCGGATGCCAGCGGCTACGCCGCCAACGTCGAGCTCGCCGAGGCCGTGGCTCCGGCCGGCGAACGCCCGGCCCCGGGCGCGTCGATGCAGGCCGTCGACACCCCGGACCAGCACAGCATCGAGGAGGTGAGCGCGTTCCTGGGCGTGGACGCCGGCCGCTGCGTGAAGACCCTGCTGGTGGAGGGCGAGGACGGCGGCGTGGTGGCCCTGGTCCTGCGTGGCGATCACGCGCTCAACGAGATCAAGGCCGAGAAGCTGCCGGGCGTGGCCAGCCCGCTCGCCTTTGCCAGCGAGGCCGAGGTCGTGGCCGCCGCCGGCTGCAAGCCCGGCTCGCTCGGCCCGGTGGGCCTCAAGGTGCCGGTCTTCGTCGACCACGCCGCCGCGCAGCTCGCCGACTTCGTCTGCGGTGCCAACGAGGACGGCCGGCACCTCACCGGCGTGAACTGGGGCCGCGACCTGCCGGAACCGCAGACGGCCGACCTGCGCAACGTTGTGGAGGGCGACGCCAGTCCCGATGGCCAGGGCACGCTCTCCATCGTGCGCGGCATCGAGGTCGGACACATCTTCCAGCTCGGGCAGAACTACAGCGCCGCCCTGCAGATGACCGTGCTCGATGAGGGTGGACGCAGCATCACCCCCACCATGGGCTGCTACGGCATCGGCGTCTCCCGCGTCGTGGCCGCCGCCATCGAGCAGAACCACGACGACAACGGCATCATCTGGCCCCAGGCCATCGCCCCCTTCCAGGTCGCACTCGCGCCCATCGGCATGCAGAAGTCCCAGCGCCTGGCCGAGGCCGCCGAGGCCCTCTACCAGCGCCTGCTCGACGCCGGCTTCGACGTCCTGTTCGACGACCGCGGCGCCCGCCCCGGCGTCATGTTCGCCGACCTCGAACTCGTCGGCATCCCGCATCGCATCGTCCTCAGCGAACGCGGCCTGGACAGCGGCGAACTCGAATACAAGGGCCGCCGCGACGCCGAATCCAGCCAGGTACCGATGGACGGGATCGAGGCCTTCCTGCGGGAAAAACTGGGGCAGCGCTAGGCTCCAGACGTGAAAGTCTGAGCGCCACAGAGGGCACAGAGTACATAGAGGAAAAACCTAGCCCGGTTCGTCTCTGTACACTTGTGGCCACTTGCCACTTCCTCTGTGGCGCTCAGGCTTTCACCCCTCACGCCTCGATCGGCGCCACCTTCAGGATCTCCTCCACCGTGGTCATCCCGGCCGCGACCTTCTTCGCGCCGTTGATGCGCAACGGCCTCATGCCGGAGCGGATGGCCTCCTGGCGCAGCGTGTCCATGCCCGGTGCCGCGGTGACGAGCTGCTTCAGGTCCGGGGTGACGGGCATCATCTCGTAGACCCCGACGCGCCCGAGATAACCGGTCTGCCGGCACTCCAGGCAGCCCTTTGGCTCGAAGGCGCCCTGCGGCTCCGCCACCTTCCAGGGCGACACCAGTGACTTCCACAGGGCCGCATCCACCGTCGTCGGCTGCTTGCAGTGGGGACAGAGCGTGCGCACCAGCCGCTGGGCGAGGACACCGAGCAGGGTGGCACTGATGAGATAGGGCGGCACGCCGAGGTCCAGCAGGCGGGTGATGGCCGCCGGGGCGTCGTTGGTGTGCAGGGTGGAGAACACCAGGTGGCCGGTGAGCGCCGCCTGGATCGCCATCTCCGCGGTCTCCAGGTCGCGAATCTCGCCAATCATGATGATGTCGGGGTCCTGGCGCAGCAGCGTGCGCACGCCGCTGGCGAAGTCCAGGCCGATGGCGTGATGCACCTGCATCTGGTTGAAGCTCGGCTCCACCAGTTCGATGGGGTCCTCCACCGTGCACACGTTCACCTCGGGCTGCGCCAGGGCCTTGAGCGTGGAATAAAGCGTGGTGGTCTTGCCCGAACCGGTCGGGCCGGTGACGAGGATGATGCCCGAGGGCTGGTGGATCAGTTCGCGCCACTGCTCTTCCTCGGCGACGGAGAATCCCAGGGCCTGGTAGTCCTTCACCAGCACATCGGGATCGAAGATACGCATCACCAGTTTCTCGCCGAAGGCGGTGGGCATGGTGGACAGGCGCAACTCCACCTCCTTGCCCTCGGGCGTCAGCGTCTTGATACGTCCATCCTGTGGCTTGCGCTTCTCCGCCACGTCCATGCGACCGAGGATCTTGATACGACTGGTCACCGCCGTCATGACCTCCGGCGGCACCTGGTAGACCAGATGCATCACGCCGTCGATACGAAAGCGGACGTTCCCCTGATTGCGACGCGGCTCGAGGTGGATGTCACTGGCGCGCTGGTCGAAGGCGTACTGCAACAGCCAGTCGACGATGCTGACGATGTGCTGGTCGTTGGCATCCAGCTGCCCGCGCCGCCCCAGCTCCATCATCTGCTCGAGGTTCTGGATGGCATTCACCGCCGGTGCCCCCTCCTCCCGGCTTGCCCCCTTTACCGAACGCGACAGGGAATAGAACTCGAGCAGATAGCGGCGGATATCGTCGGGATTCGCCACCACGCAGCGGATCTCCTTGTGCAGGATCTCGCGCAGCTCGTCCTGCCATTCGGTGACGAAGGGGTCTGCCGTGGCAACCACCACTTCGTTCGCACGCACCTCCACTGTCAGCACCTGGAAGCGCGCGGCATAGGCATAGGACATCACGGCCGTGACGGCGGGCACATCGATCTTGAGCGGATCGATGCGGTAATACGGCAGGCCCGCACGCTCGGCCAGACGGCGGGTAAGAAAATCGAGCGTGATGACACGCGAGGGATCATCGGCGAACCCCCAGTTGCGCTCGGCAACGATCACGAAGGGATGCTTTTCCTTGCGGTCCTTCGGCAGCACCACGGCCTTGAGCGTACGCGCACGCTCGGCATCCAGTACGCCCTCGGCAACCAGCTCGTCGAGCAAGGCGGTCAATTCCAGGCGCTGGCCTGGCAGGTGACGTTCCCCGGGATTCAGCATCGGCTACTCCTGCGCATCTAACGCGTCTCGAATCCGGCAATACCCGGTGGCTCGGCCGCAGATTCCTCCACCGCGGTGACTTCGGCCAAGCGTGGCCCCTGATGCAACCAGTCCCGCAATGAAGCCAGCGCCGCCGCCGTACCACAGGCGATGACTTCCACGCGGCCATCCGGCAGGTTGCGCGCGTATCCATCGAGCCCGAGTGCCAGGGCCTGCTCGCGGGTGGAGGCGCGGAAGAACACCCCCTGCACGCGCCCGCTCACCAGAAAACACCTGCAGTCTCTCGTGCCCATGGCGTGCTCCTCTACTGCATTGAACCGGCATCCAACATACAAACAAAAAGGGGCCCTCACAATGGAGGGCCCCTCATCAACCGACGTATTCGTCAGTCAGGCATTACCCGCACTTAGCGCGCCAGGTAGGCCTTGTCGCTTTCCTCGACCGCGCCGACGCTCCAGGCACCGCGGGTCTTGGCATGGTTGACGGCGGCGTCAACGGCAGCGGCGCTCGGGTTGCGATCGATGCTGAAGGTCTGACCCGGGTAGATCAGGTCGGCATCCTGGATCTTGTCCGAGTTGGCCTTGTAGATCAGCGGCCACTGGTACGGGTTGCCGTAGACGCTGCTCTTGCCGGCGATGTTCCAGAGGTTGTCGCCACGGGCCACGGTGTAGCTGATGCTGCTGGCGGCCAGGGCAGCCTCGAGACGGCTGGCCAGATCGTAGGCCTCGCGACCCTGCTGGGCGGCGTAGGCGGCGTTGGCCTGGGCCAGCAGGTCGCGCTGGTCGGCGGTCAGGCCGCTCATCTTGTTCAGCGCGTCCAGCTTGAACTTGGCCTGCTGGAGGTAGTACTGGTCTTCGGCGATGGCACCCTGTTCCTGGGCCTTGCGGGCCAGCTCGGTGGCCTTGGCGTAGTCGCCGGCATCATAGGCGGCCTGGGCCTCGTCGATCATCTTGGCCATATCGCGCCATTCGTAACCGACTTCCGCTGCACGCTTCTGGGCAGCCTTGGCATCAGCGATCGCCTGCTCGGCTTCGGCCTTGGCGCTGGTATCGGTATCGCCGGTGGTGGCACAGCCAGCGGCCAGTACGAGCGACAGAAGCCCGATGGCGATCAGCCGGAGGAAATTCATTTTCATGGTAAGGACTCCCAAGGGTTTGTTGTTTTCCGAAGTTCCTGGATACAGCCTGTGAAAAAGCTAACACCCTGAAAAGAATAGTGTCAAGAAAGGGGTCAGGGGTTTGAGGTCTGGTTCACAGCCTCGCTACGCGCCGCCAGCGCTGCTGCCTTGGCGGCCAGTGCACGCTCGCGCGCCAACGTATATTCACCCCGATTCAGCGCCTCTTCCGCTTCACGCATCAGTTCCAGTGCATAAGTATAGCTGTCCCTGGCATCACGCTGTGCACCGACATCCGCCGCAGCCTGCAGCGCCTGACGCGCATCGCTCATCTCCTGCACCGGCGCACTCACGCAACCGGCCGCGAAGGCGGCCAGCAGGAGACTGACGACGAGATAAGGCCTGATGATCTTGGTAAGATGCATGATGTTTTTGCTGCCGGCACCGATCAGGTAATTGTTATGGTGTGACCGCGCTGATCTGATCAACTCAACGTAACACCGGGCCCGGGGGGCGTCAAGCAGCAAAACCCCAGCAATATGAAGCGCCTAGAGGATGAATTGATGACGAGTTCTGAAGACAAGGTACGCATTTACCACAATCCGCGCTGCTCGAAGTCACGGGCCACGCTCGAACTCCTGCGCGAACGCGGGATCGAGCCCGTCGTCATCGAGTACCTCAAGACGCCGCCGAGCCGCGAGGAGCTGGAGCGTATCCTCGACCTGCTCGGCCTGGAGCCGCGTGACCTCATGCGCCAGAACGAGGAGGAATACAGGAATGCCGATCTCGACGATCCGGGCCTGACCCGCGAGACGCTCATCCTGGCGATGATCCAGCGCCCGAAGCTGATCCAGCGCCCCATCGTGCTCGCACATGGCAAGGCCGCCATCGGCCGCCCCCCCGAACAGGTCCTGGAGATCCTCTGACCATGAGCGAGATCCTGGTACTTTATTACAGCCGCAGCGGCTCGACCGCGAACATGGCGCGGCAGATCGCGCGCGGCGTGGAGGAGGTCGAGGGCATGCAGGCGCGGCTGCGCACCGTGCCGTCCGTCTCCGCCACCTGCGAGGCCGTGGACGACGATATCCCCGCCGAGGGTCCACCCTATGCGAGCATCGACGACCTGAAGGCATGCGCCGGTCTGGCACTGGGGAGTCCGACGCGCTTTGGCAACATGGCCGCCCCGCTCAAGTACTTCCTGGACCAGACCAGCGCACTGTGGATGTCGGGCGGACTGGCCGGCCGGCCGGCCGGCGTGTTCACCTCCACCGGCACCCTGCACGGCGGCCAGGAGACCACGCTCGTCTCCATGATGCTGCCACTGCTGCACCACGGCATGCTGCTGGTGGGCGTGCCCTACACACAGCCGGAGCTGGTCTCCACCACCTCCGGCGGCACGCCCTATGGTCCCAGTCATGTCGCCGGCGCCGATGGTAACAGCACGCTGACCAACGACGAACAGGTACTGTGCCGCGCCCTCGGGCGGCGCCTGGCGCAAACCGCGAAGGCACTCGAAAAGGGGCGTGCATGAATCCGTTACGACTCACCTACGCACTGGCCCTGACCGGCTATACCGGCCTCGTACTGACCATCCTGCTCTGGCACATGCTCTGGCGGCCGGAGGGCGGCCTGGCCCTGCATATCGTGCTGCCGTTCCTGCTGATTCCGCTGGCCTTCCCGCTCGTGGGGCTGGTTCGCGGGCGCCCCTACACGCATGCCTGGGCGACCTTTCTCGCCATCTACTACTTCGTGGTGGGTATCTGGATGGCGGCCGACGAGACCGGCCGCTGGTACGGAACGCTGGTGGGAATCTTCAGCGTGGTCTGGTTCACGGGCTCGATGTTCTTCACCCGTGCCAAGGCCCGCGCCCTGCGTGGCGGTCCGCCGCCGAAACGCCGCAAGCGCGAACAGGCCTAGCCGCGCGTCGAAGAACGACCGGCTAGGACGACAACAGCTTGCGGATGAAGGGAATGGTCACGCGGCGCTGTTCCTCCAGCGTCGCGCGATCGATGCGCTCCAGCAGGTCGATGAGCGAACCCAGGTCGCGCGGGCAGTTGTTCAGCAGGTAACGACCCACCTCTGCCGGCAGCTCGAAACCGCGTCGTTCGGCACGCCGTTGCAGGACCGCCAGGCGATCGGCGTCCGATAGCGGCTGCAGGCGGAATACCGCCCCCCAGGACAGGCGCGAGACCAGGTCCGGCAACTGCATCGCCAGCCCCGCCGGACGCTCCGTCGCCGCGAACACCAGGCTGTTGCCGGCTGCGCGGCTGGCGTTGACGAGATTGAACAGCCCGCGCTCCCAATCCGCGTCGCCGGCCACCACCTGCAGGTCGTCGAGACAGACCAGGGCGACCTGTTCCAGCCCCTCCAGCACCCCGGCGCCCATGCCCGGCATGTCTGCCAGCGGCAGGTAGCTCGCTGTCAGGCCGGCCTGGTTGGCCGCCTGACAGGCGGCCTGCAGCAGGTGGCTCTTGCCGGAGCCGCCGGTGCCGTGCACGAAAACCTGGGCCTCGCCCTCCCCGGCGGCCTGGGCCTTGAGCAGCTGGACCAGGGCGGCGTTGTCGCCGGCGACGAAGCCATCGAACACGGCCCCGTCGCGCAGCCCCACGTCCAGCACCAGCTGGCGGGCGACGGCCGGCGCGCTCATCCGCCAGGCGCCTCCGGGTCGCGATAGAAACGGCTGGCGCGGTAGCCGGTATCCGCATGGCGCATGACCACCACCAGCACCGCCGCCACCGGCAGGGCCAGCAGCACGCCGAAGAAGCCGAACAGCTGTCCACCGGCCAGCACGGCAAAGATCACCGCCACCGGATGGAGGCCGATGCGATCACCCACCAGCAGCGGGGTGAAGACCACGCTCTCCAGCAGCTGTCCCACGCCGAACACCGCCAGCACCCACACCAGCGGCAGCAACTCGCCGGCCTGCAGATACATGGCCACCCCGGCCACCAGCATGCCGACGATGAAGCCGAGATAGGGCACGAAGCTCACCACCCCTGCCAGCATGCCGATCAGCAGGGCGAACTCCAGCCCGATCAGCCAGAGCCCGACCGAGTACACCGTGCCCAGGGCCACCATCACCGACAGCTGGCCACGCAGGAAGGCGCCCAGGGTCTCGTCGGACTCGCGTGCCAGGGTCGAGACCGCGGGTTCGATATGCCGCGGCAGCAGATCGTGGATGCGCGCCACCAGGAGATCCCAGTCGCGCAGCAGGTAGAAGGTCACCACCGGGATCAGCAGCAGATTCGTCAACCAGCCGGCCAGGGCCATGCCGGAGGTGGACACCGATTTCATCGCCCAGGCCGCCACGCCCCCGGCCTCCTTCCAGTGATTCAGCACGGCCTGCTTGGCCATCTCCATGTCCAGCGTGCCGGCCTCAACGCCGAAGGTGTGCTGCACCCAGGGCACGACGCGGGTACTCACCCAGTCGAGGTATTTCGGCAGTTTCTCGACAAAGGCGGAGATCTGCCCCTCGAGCAGCGGGACCAGCAGCAGGACCACCAGGGCGAGCGAGAGGAACAGGACCAGGAAGACCACCGTCACGGCCAGGGTGCGTGACAGGCGCCACCGTTCCAGGCGATCCACCAGCGGATCGCCCAGATAGGCCAGCAGGGCCGCCACCACGAAGGGTGTGAGGATCGGTGCGAGCAGGTACAGCAGCCCGCAGGCGATCAGTCCCGCCGTGAGATAGAACCAGGCCCTCGAATCACCCATGACCACGTCGCACCTCCGTTGCCCGTCGGCTCCATACCCACACGTAATGCCCCCCGCTGGCGAAGGTGGTGATCACCATGAGGGCCGACAGCCCGAGCACCACGTTCGCGTCGATGGGGTAATAGGAAAGGTTCAGCAGCACCAGCAGCACCAGGGCCACCTGCACCACCGTGTTGAACTTGCTGAGCACGCTGGGGTGCATTTCCAGGCGTCGCGTCACGTGCTGGTAGGCAAGCGCCCCGCCGATGATCACCACGTCGCGCACCACCACCAGGGCCGCGATCCACCAGGGCAGCTGCCCCTGCAGGCCCAGCAGCAGATAGGTGGTGATCATGAGCGTCTTGTCGGCCAGCGGATCGAGGATCGCGCCGAGCCGGGTGCGCCAGTCGAACCAGCGCGCGAGGAAGCCGTCCACGCCGTCCGACAGCCCGGCCAGCAGGAACAGCAGCAGGGCCCAGGCGTATTCGCCCTCGATGATGAGCCAGGCCACCGGCGGTACCAGCAGGAACCGCAGGACGGTGATGAGATTGGGGATGTGCTCCGGCTTCACCGCAGCAGCCGGAAGGCGGGCGATGCCGCCTGTCCGCCAGGCCCCATCGGGCTGTCCTGGCGTTCCTCGCTCACCAGCACGTTGCCCAGCATCACCAGCCGTTGCAGGTCGCGCGCCTCGCCACGCATCTGCACCAGCATCTCCACCGTATCGCCCTGCAGACCGAAGGGGCGCGCCGAGGCCACCGGCGCCAGACTGGCCAGGTAGTCGCTGATGCGGTTGAGCTCGGCGTGACTGCGTACGTCGCGCACCGTCACCAGCAGGCCCTGCGTCATCTCCGCGAAGCGGCTGCTGGCGTTGCGCCGGGCCAGGGTATCGGCCATCTCGTGCAGCCCCTCGGCGAGTGCCGCCTGCAGGTTGGCGCCCCGGCTCGTCCAGGTCAGGGGCTGCTCACCCTGCGAGAGGGTCCAGCGGGCCTCCCAGCCGCCCGACAGGGGCGCGACCTGGGCGATGAGGGTGGCCTCGGGACGGTAGCGGCGCGAGGCCTCGTGCACGGCCTCGTGAAAACCGCCGGTGATGTCGGCAAAGGTCACCCGCGACTGGTCCTCGATGTCCAGCAGGGGATACAGCAGGGCCAGGCCGCGTTCGCGGGCCACGCCGTCCAGCGCGCGCCGGGCCGGCGACAGGCTGTCGCCCCCCACCAGATACCGGTTGCCGCGCTCGGTGACGGCCAGCCACACCAGCACGCCGGGGCGGTCGCGCCCCCACACCGGCAGGCTGCGTTCCGCCACCGCGCGCTCCAGCGCCGGACCATCGTAGGTCACGCGCAGGCGATAGGGATTCTCCTCGTCGGCACGGCCGTCGGCGCGCCGGTTCTCCATGTACTCGAAGCGCTGCACGTAGCGCGATGCGGTCTCCAGCAGGGAGTCCAGCCCGGCATAGGGCTCCAGGCTGCGCGCGCCGATCACCCGCACCAGCACCTGTGACAGACCGGCCTTGAAGGCCTCCTGGCGCTCGGGCCGGTCGCGCGTGGGCACGGGCAGCTCCACGGTGTAGAGGTTCTCCACGGGTACCGCGCCGACCCCGGCCGGGATGGCGAGCAGTAGCAACAGCCAGGCGAGGCTCAGCCTGTACCCGATCCTGGAACGCTGATGCATGGGCATGGGATTCCGGTTCTCCGCCGTTAACAATCGAGGCGTACGATAACATACAATAACGGGCCGCAGACCAGCCTGCCCCGGTTTACACCCCGGCGGCCGGCGGCTACCATCAACCGCTTTTTCGCGAGCCCAGATCGCCATGTCCGAAGCCAACGACAAGCCCTCCCTGAGCTACCGCGACGCCGGTGTCGACATCGACGCCGGCGCCGCGCTGGTCGAACGCATCAAGCCCCACGCCAAACGCACCCAGCGCCCGGGCGTGCTGGCGGGCCTCGGCGGCTTCGGCGCCCTGTTCGAACTGCCGCTGGACCGCTACCGCCAGCCGGTGCTGGTCTCCGGCACCGACGGCGTCGGCACCAAGCTCAAGCTCGCCATGGACATGGGCAAGCACGACACCATCGGCATCGACCTGGTCGCCATGTGCGTGAACGACATCGTCGTCACCGGCGCCGAGCCGCTGTTCTTCCTCGACTACTACGCCACCGGCAAGCTGGACGTGGACGCGGCCGCCGACGTGGTCAAGGGCATCGCCGATGGCTGCGAACAGGCCGGCGCCGCACTCACCGGCGGCGAGACCGCCGAGATGCCCGGCATGTACGCCCCGGGCGACTACGACCTGGCCGGCTTCTGCGTGGGCATCGTGGAGAAGGACGGCATCATCGACGGCAGCCGGGTCGCCCCGGGCGACGTGCTCATCGGCCTGGCCTCCTCCGGCCCGCACTCCAACGGCTACTCGCTGGTACGCCGCATCCTCGCCCACAGCGGCGCGTCGCTCGCCGACGCCTTCGACGGACGCACCCTGGGCGAGTGCCTGCTGGAACCGACCCGCATCTACGTCAAGCCGCTGCTGGCGCTGATCGAGAAGCTGCCGGTGAAGGCCCTGGCCCACATCACGGGCGGCGGCCTGACCGAGAACCTGCCGCGCGTGCTGCCGGCCAGGAGCCTGGCCGCCGTCGACCCCGCGAGCTGGACCCGCCCGGCCGTGTTCGACTGGCTGCAGGAGGCCGGCAACGTGACGGACGCCGAGATGCTGCGCACGTTCAACTGCGGCATCGGCATGGTGGTGGTGATCGGCGCCGAACAGGCCGCCGCCACCCTGGAGCACTTCGCGGAAAACGGCATCGACGCCTGGCAGATCGGCGAGATCCGCAGCGGCACGGCCGACGAGCCGAGCGTCGAATACCCCGGATGACGGGAACACCCGCCTCCATCGTCGTCCTGGTCTCGGGCGGCGGCTCGAATCTGCAGGCCATCCTCGATGCCTGCGCGCGCGGCGAGATCGACGGCCGCGTCACCGCCGTGATCAGCAACCGCCCGCAGGCCGGAGGCCTGGAGCGCGCACGCCGGCACGGGGCGGCCGCCGAGGTGGTCGAGCACGGGCGCTTCGAGAGCCGCGAGCACTTCGACGCCGCGCTGATGGCCGCCATCGACGCCCACCGCCCCGACCTGGTGGTGCTGGCCGGCTTCATGCGCATCCTCACGCCCGGTTTCGTCGCGCACTACGCCGGACGGCTGCTCAACATCCACCCCTCTCTGCTGCCGGCCTACCGCGGGCTAAACACCCACGCCCGCGCCCTCGCCGACGCGGTCAGCGAGCACGGCGCCTCGGTGCATTTCGTCACCGGCGAACTCGACGGCGGCCCGGTGATCCTGCAGGCCCGCATCCCGGTGCAGGCCGGCGACACCCCCGCGGCGCTGGCCGCGCGCGTCCTGGAAAAGGAACACATCATCTACCCGCTGGCGGTGCGCTGGTTCTGCGCCGGGCGGCTGCGGCTAGATGACCACCGGGTGGTCTTCGACGGCCGGCCGCTGAGCGCGCCGCTGCAGCTGGAAGACCCGGCGGTGCAGGCCGAACTCGCCGCCCCCGTCGCCAGCCGCAATGCCAGCCCCGGCCGCTAGCCTCCCCACAAACCCCGCAAGACACACGCGAGCAGGACCATGACCGAGACCAACAACCACTTCGACCTGGCCGTGATCGGCTCCGGCCCCGGCGGCTACCGCGCTGCCATCCTCGCCGCCCTGCGCGGCCTGTCCGTCGCCATCATCGAGAAGGCCGACTGGGGCGGCTGCTGCCTCAACCGCGGCTGCGTGCCGAAGAAGGACTGGTACCACACCGCCCGCCTGGTCGCCGCCAGCCGCCACTTCGCCGGCCGCGGCATCAGCGGCGAACTCGCCGCCGACATGGACAAGGCCTGGGACCACCAGGAAGCCGTGGTGAAGACCGTGCAGGAGAGCTACGTCGACTACATGAAGCGCCTGAAGGTGACAAGCTTCGAGGGCCACGGCCGTTTCGTCGACGCCACCACGATCGCCATCGACGGCCAGGACGGCACCCGGGAGATCCACGCGAAGCACAGCATCATCGCCACCGGCGGCACCGCCTACATCCCGGAGGGCTTCGAGGCCGTGCCGGGCAAGGTGCTCACCAGCGACATGCTGTTCGACGAGCGCCCGCCCAGCGGCAAGCGCGTGGCCATCATCGGCAGCGGCGTGATCGCCACCGAGTTCGCCTACATCTTCTCCCTGCTCGGCAAGGAGGTCGTGTGGCTCGCACGCTCGCCCATGCTGCGCAAGCTCCCCTTCAGCCCGCAGGCCATGGGCACGCTCAGGTCCGCCCTGGAGACCCACGGCATCGAACTGCGCCAGGGCTGCCGGTTCGAGTCCATCGACACCTCGGGCGAGGGCGTCACCATCCACCGCGGCGACGGCGAGACCGTGGAGGTCGACTGGGTGTGCCTGGGCACCGGGCGCGTGCCGCACACCGAGGGCCTGGACCTGGAGAACGCCGGGGTGGAGACCGATGCCCGCGGCTTCGTGAAGCGCAACGACCAGCTGCAGACGGCCGCCGGGAACATCTACGCCATCGGCGACGTCGCCAGCGACTGGATGACCGCCAACCACGCCCTGTCCGACGCCACCGTGGCGGTGGACAACATCATCGACGGCAACACCCGCAAGCAGGACGGCCTGTGGGTGCCGCTGGTGGTCTACAGCGCGGTGGAGCTGGCGCGCCTGGGGATGGACGAGGACATGGCCGAGGACGAGGAACTGGAGCCGGCGGTGGGCTTTGCCGCCTTCGAGACCAACCCGCGTGCCATGGGCCAGGACGAGACCGAGGGCTTCGTGCGCCTGATCGGCGACATGGATTCCGGCGCCCTGCTCGGCGGCGAGATCATCGGCGCCGACGCCGGCGAGATCATTCACCTGCTCTCGCTCGCCCCCGACCGCCACACCGCGCTCAAGTGGCTGGCCAGCGGCACCTACAACCACCCGGCCCGCGCCGAGGAACTCCTCAACGCCACCGAGACGCTGGCGAGCAAGTGGGGACTGGCGGACGAGATCTTTGGGTAAGACGTGAAAGTCTAATCGCCACAGAGGTCACAGAGAACACAGGGGGAATGCGTGACAGGTTTTACTCTGTGATCTCTGTGTCCTCTGTGGCTAAAACGCCTTTGACACCCATCCCCTGACGCCCGACGCCTCCCGACCGCTACCCGTTCACGACGGCATCCAGGTGCCGTACCGCCTCGGCCCATTCCGGCGTGCGGTTGCCGCCCGCCACGTAGAGTTCCATCAGGTCGTAGGCCAGCTGGCGCTGGTCGCAGTCGAGGTCGCGCAGGCGCGCGAGGCCGAAGACACAGCCGCGCTGGTCGAGGGTCATCATCTTGATGAGCCCGTAAAACACGAGCGGCACCCCACGATCGGGTGCCGCCTCGATGAGTTTCACGGCCCGTTCGAGCGCGGTGAAATCCACGGGAACAACCTCAGCCGCAGATGGCCGGGTCTTTCTCCACCGCCTGACCGGCGCCCACCCAGCCCTCGAAACCGCCGGCCAGCGAGTGCACGTTGGCATAGCCCATGCGCTGCAGGTTCTGGCAGGCCAGGGCCGAACGGCCGCCGGTGCGGCAGTAGACGACGTAGGTGGCGTCCCGGTCCTGGGTGGCCGGGTGCTCGTTGACCTTGAATTCCAGTACGCCGCGCGGGATGTTCACGGCGCCGGACAGATGCCCCTGGGCGGCCTCGGCCGGCTCGCGCACGTCCAGCACGATGGCCTTGTCGGCCATCAGGCGCTTGGCGCCCTCCACGTCGACTTCCTTGATCACCTTCCTGGCTTCCGCCACCAGGTCCATTGCCGTCATGCTCATGTGCTTAACCTCCGGTCGAATCAGGAAAAGGAATGGCAGCAGTATATTAGCCAACCCTAATACGGGCAAATAACCGCGTCGAATCCGCGCGATTATTCCCCGGCCACCGTCATGCGTTCGATGAGGATGGAGCCGGTGCGGATGTTGCCGCGCCGGTCCACGTCGGTGCCCACGGCGCGGATGCCCATGAACATG
This sequence comes from Chromatiales bacterium, assembly GCA_014762505.1. NCBI lineage: Bacteria > Pseudomonadati > Pseudomonadota > Gammaproteobacteria > Chromatiales > Chromatiales bacterium. The sequence goes on from JABURS010000035.1 coordinate 113,589, forward strand.
TCCCGGAGGTTGCCGGCGATGGTGATCTCCTCCACCGGATAGACGATCTCCCCGTTCTCCACCCAGAAACCGGCCGCCCCGCGCGAGTAGTCGCCGGTGACGTTGTTCACGCCGTGGCCGATGAGTTCGGTCACGAGCAGGCCGGTGCCCATCTCGCGCAGCATGCCGGCAAAGTCCAGCGTGCCCGGGTCGATGGTGAGGTTGCGGGTGCCGCCGGCGTTGCCGGTGCTGGTCATCCCGAGCTTGCGCGCTGCGTAGCTGTCGAGCACATAGCTCCTGAGCACCCCGTCCACCACCAGGTCGCGGTTGCGGGTGGCCACGCCCTCGTTGTCGAAGGGGGCGCTGCCGAGCGCGCGTGGCAGCAGGGGCTGTTCGTGGATGTGCACGAAGTCGGGAAACACGGGCTTTTCCAGATGATCGAGCAGGAAGCTCGCCTTGCGGTACAGGGCGCTGCCGCGGATCGCACCGACGAAATGCCCGAGCAGGCTGCGCGCGACGTCCGGTGCAAACATCACCGGGGCCTGGCGTGTGGACAGGCGCCGCGAGCCCAGGCGGTGCACGGTACGCAGGGCCGCCTCGCGGCCGACGTCCTCGGGGCTCTCCATGTCGGCGTGGTTGCGCGCCACCGTGTACCAGTAGTCGCGCTGCATGGCGCCGTCCTGCTGGCCGATCACCGAGCAGCTGAGCGAGTGACGGGTGGCCGAGTAGCCGCCGATGAAGCCATGGGAGTTGCCGTAGAAGGCGGTGCCGCGGAAGCTGTTCACGCTGCCTCCCTCGGAATTGGTGATGCGGGCGTCCTGGCCACGGGCTGCATCCTCGCAGGCCCGTGCGATCTCGATGGCCGCCTCCGCCGCCACCTCCCAGGGGTGGTCGAGATCAAGGTCCGGGTAGTCGGTCGCCATCAGCCGGGCATCGGCCAGGCCGGCGCAGCCGTCCTCGGCGGTGTGGCGCGCGATGCGGCTGGCGGCCGTCACGGCCTCGCGCAGCGAGGTGCGTGACAGGTCCGAGGTACTGGCACTGCCCTTGCGCTGACCGAAGTATACGGTGATGCCCACGCCCTGGTCCTTGTGGTACTCCAGCGTCTCCACCTCGCCCAGGCGCACCGTCACCGACAGGCCGCTGTCCACGCTCACCGCGGCTTCGGCCGCCGTCGCTCCCTGGGCCTTCGCCTCGTCCAGCACCTGGGAGACCAGGGATTCGAGTTCCGATCTGGAGCGCAGGGCCCCGCGTGATTCCGCCATGTAGCAACCTCTGTGTGACAACGCACAGGACAAGACGGCCGCCAGCCGCTACCCTATGCGCCATGAATGAATTCGATCCGGATTTCGAGCCGCCGAGCAAGTCGCAGCTGAAGCGCGAGGCCGAGGCCCTGCAAAAACTCGGCGAGGCCCTCATCGACCTCTCACCCGAGCTGCTGGCGCCCCTTTCCCTGCCGGACAACCTGCTCAACGCACTCGATCAGGCGCGGCACATCAAACAACATGGCGCCCGCAAGCGTCAAATCCAGTATATCGGGAAACTGATGCGAGGTATCGACCCGGAGCCGATCCGGGCCATGCTGGAGGAGCGTCAGCGGGCGCAGCGCCAGCAGGCGAAGCGGCTGCACGTCATCGAGGCCTGGCGTGACCGCCTCATCGCGGAGGGCGACGAGGCCATGGCTGCGCTGATCGACACCTACCCCGAGGTCGATCGCGCCGAACTGCGCCAGCTCGTCCGCCATGCCCGGCAGGAACGCGACACCGGCAAACCCGCCGGCGCCGGCCGCAAGCTGTTCCGCTTCGTCCAGGCGCTGGATGGGACTTAGGCGCTGGGTGTGTGATGCAAAGGCGTTTTAGCCACAGAGAACACAGTGATCACAGAGGAAGAATAAAGCCCGGTTTTCCTCTGTGTACTCTGTGACCTCTGTGGCGATTTGGACTTTCACGCCTGACGCCTTTCCCCTCACACCTCCTGGCTACCCAAGACCGCTATCGCCGAGGGGGCTCGGCTTCTACGTGTAGGGCTTTTACCTCTCTGTGGGCTCTGTGGCGAGCGATCTTTCTGAAAACAACCTCCCATCCGCTGTGCTATACCATGCCTGTACCCTTTCATCCGGAGGAGAAAGGCCCATGCAGGACATCGACATACTCTCGCACGAACTGAACCTGCCCGAGGGGCACGGTCACGACCGCGTCGTGCAGTGGCACGTATTCCGCTCGCAGGACAAGGCCAGACACTTCATGGAAAACATCCGCCTGGGCGAGGGCCAGCAACTGGTCGGCGGTCGCACCCGTGACAGCGTCGGCGCACTCTGGTGGATCGGCGTACAGGTGGACGACCTCGCCCGCTGGGGCAACGGTCAGGCGGTGAACAAGCACGCAGCGAGCTACTAGCCCGGGTCAGGCGCAGGTACCGTGCTCGATACAAAACCGCTCTAGCCGCAGAGGGCACACCTCGCTCGCGATCATCCCTGTGACCTCTGTGGCGCCTGGACTTTTCGCCTGACGCCTATCCCCTCAGGCCTCACTGCCCCCTCAGGCGCTCGTCCCACCCACGGTCAGGCCATCGATGCGCAGCGTCGGCTGGCCCACGCCCACGGGCACGCTCTGCCCTTCCTTGCCGCAGGTTCCGACGCCGCTGTCGAGTTCCAGGTCGTTGCCGACCATGGAGACGCGGGTGAGGACGTCCGGGCCGTTGCCGATCAGCGTGGCCCCCTTCACCGGGCGGGTGACCTTGCCGTTCTCGATCAGGTAGGCCTCGCTGGCGGAGAACACGAACTTGCCGGAGGTGATGTCCACCTGGCCGCCGCCGAAGTTGACGGCATAGAGCCCCTTGTCCACCGAGGCGATGATCTCCTGCGGGTCGTGCTCGCCGGCGAGCATGTAGGTGTTGGTCATGCGCGGCATGGGCAGGTGGGCATAGGACTCGCGCCGACCGTTGCCGGTGGAGGCCACGCCCATCAGGCGCGCGTTCATGGCATCCTGCATGTAGCCCTTGAGCACCCCGTCCTCGATCAGCGTGGTGCACTGGGTGGGATTGCCCTCGTCGTCGATGTTGAGCGAGCCGCGGCGATTGGCCAGCGTGCCGTCGTCGACCACGGTGACACCGCGCGCTGCCACCTGCTCGCCGATGCGCCCGGCAAAGGCGGAGGTGCCCTTGCGGTTGAAATCGCCCTCCAGGCCATGACCGATGGCCTCGTGCAGCAACACGCCGGGCCAGCCCGGGCCCAGCACCACCTTCATGCTGCCCGCGGGGGCGTCCACCGCCTCCATGTTGACCAGGGCCTGGCGTACGGCCTCGCGGGCATAGCCGAAGGCGCGGTCGTTCTCGATGAAGTAGTCGTAGCCCACGCGCCCGCCGCCGCCGGAGGAGGCCTGCTCGCGCCGGCCCTTGTCCTCGACGATCACGGTCACGTTCATGCGCACCAGCGGACGCACGTCGGCGGCCAGGGTGCCCTCGCTGTTGGCCACCAGCATCACCTCGTGCGTGCCGGCCAGGCTCACGATCACCTGGTTCACGCGCGGGTCCTGGCGGCGCGCCTCGGCGTCCACGCGCTGCATGAGGTCGAGCTTGTCGGCCTCGCTGAGCGTGCCGATGGGGTCCATGGGCAGGTACAGGGCGCGACCCTCGCGCGGCTGCCAGGCCCTGAGGGCGCCGTCGGCGTGCGAACGGGCGATGGCGCGGGCGGCCTGCGAGGCATCCAGCAGGGCCGGCAGCACGATCTCGTCGGAATAGGCGAAGCCGGTCTTCTCGCTGCTCATGGCACGCACGCCCACGCCCTGCTCGATGTTATACGAGCCGTCCTTGACGATGCCGTCCTCCAGCACCCAGGACTCCTGGCGGCTCACCTGGAAGTAGAGGTCGCCGGCGTCGACGGCCCCGCCCAGCATGCGGCCGAGCACGTCGTTGAGCTCGTTCTCGCCGATACCGGCGGGTGACAGGATGCGTTCGCGGGCGATGTCGAGGGCGTGTTGGGTCATGCGTTCCTCACGTTATCTTGCAGGTCAGGCGGCGGTGCGCGATGGTCGGGAAGCTGCGGCGCGTGCTGTGCAGGCGATCGAGGTCGACCTTGCCGAGCACCACGCCGCTGCCCCGTGGCAGGCGATTGAGCACCGTACCCCAGGGATCGACCACCATACTATCGCCGTAGGTCTCGCGGCCACTCACGTGGTAGCCACCCTGGGCGGCCGTCACCATGTAGATCAGGTTCTCGATGGCGCGGGCGCGGATCAGGCTTTCCCAGTGCGCCTTGCCGGTGATGGCGGTGAAGGCCGCCGGCAGCGCCACGATCTCCACCCCCCGATCCAGCATGCCGCGAAACAGCTCCGGGAAGCGCAGGTCATAGCACACGGCCAGGCCCAGCTTGCCGACCGGGGTATCCACCACCACGATCTCCGACCCGTGCTGAAAGGTGGCCGACTCGTTGTAGCTCTCGCCGCTCTCTTCCAGGGTCACGTCGAACAGGTGGATCTTGTCGTAGCGTGCGACACGCTTGCCCTGGTCGTCGAAGAGCAGGCAGGCGGAACGCACGCGATCGGAATCGGTCACCCGCAGGGGGATGGTGCCCCCCACCAGCCAGATGCCATGCTGGCGCGCCTGGGCGGCGAGGAAGGCCTGCAGCGGTCCGCCGCCGTCGTCCTCGCGGATCTTCAGCACGTCCTTTTCGGACATGCCCATGAGGGCGAAGTTCTCCGGCAGCACGACCAGGCGCGCGCCGGCCTTCGCGGCCTCGGCGATGAGGCGCTCGGCCTCCGCCAGGTTTGCCTGCAGGTTGGGGCCAGAGGCCATCTGTATGGCGGCGACCAGATTCACGGTGTTCGATCCTCGCGGGTATGGAATATGAGATCAATGTTGGCCGCATCCGGACTCCCGGACTCGGTCTCGATGCGCGCCGACGACATGCCCAGTGCGATCAGCCAGTCTCGCAGTTCCTCGGCCCACAGCTCGCCGGCCTCGCCGGCCGGGTAGCGGATGCGCAGCCGGTCAGCGCCGTGCTGGCTCCATTCACGCACGGCCTCGTTGAGGCCCGGGTAGGCCACGAGCTGGTCGCCCTGGCGCGGACGGGACCATTCCTCGGCGCTGAGCTGGAACTGGCGCTCGGCGGCCTCTGCCGTACAGAGGACGCAGGCGAACAACAGGATGGTGGGGGCAAGTCGTGTCATCGGAATCTCCCGCGGCAGTATACCAGCTGCCTGCCGGACTGAGTGGGGGGTGAACAGGAACTGCCGCCTATGGCCAGGGACTGGTGGCGTCGGCAGCAGGAGGCGGAGGCGCGGATACCCGGGTGATGACGGGATCATCCCAGCTGCCGGTGACGCGATATTCGATGCCGCCGTCATCGTCGGAAGACCGGGCCGGCAGGAGCTTTTGCAGGAAGAACACGGCAGCGCCCACACCCGGACCGCCCACCAGCGCGCCGGCCACCGGCAGTGTGCCGCCGACCTGTGGATGCACCACCACCGTCTGGTCGTAGCTGCGCTCGGCGATGCCGGTGCGACCGGTGAGCTGGAGCCGGGCCGCCGGCCCCTCGATACGCAGGTCGTTGGTATACATGGACTGGTCGGCGAAGCGCAGATTGCCCTCGATACGGTCGAAGGCGAATCCCTCGCGGAAGATGTCCGAGAAATCCAGACTCAGCCGCCGAGGCAGGTTCGACAAATTGAACAACCCCAGCAACCGTCCGGCCCCCGGGTCGACCTGGGTGAGCTGTCCCTTCTCCACCACGAGATGCACCTTGCCCGTGAGGCCCTCGGGGCTTATTTCCTGGGGGGCACCGGACCAGGCGAGATCGCCGCTAGCCTGCGCCTGCCCGCGGGAGATCCCGGTCGCGAATCCGAGCTGGGTGACCAGTTCGCCCAGGTCCGAGCTGCCCGCCTCGAAACGGAAGCTCGAGCGCTGCCCACCGTCCCGCAGCACCCGCCATTCCCCCCAGGCACGCAGCTCGCCATGGGCATGCGCGACCTGGAAGGCATGGATCTGCTGGCCGCTGGACTGGCGGGCCGTTTCCAGCTTGAGGTCACGGTAGCGTTGCCCCTGGAAGACCACCAGCCCGCTGGCAACCCGCAGCGAGGGCAGCGCACGGGGGTCCTGCCGGGCAGCGCCCCCATTCTCCCCGGCAACCATATCGCCGCCTTCTCCGCCGCCCAGCCGGTCGAGGTCCAGGTGCTCGAGTTCCAGCTGCAGCGGTACCGCCGCGCTCAGGGTATGTGGCAGGGTGATCAGGCCCGAGATCGCCGGCGCGCTCACCAGGGCACGCCAGGCCTGCGGCTCGCGTTCGGCACTGATGCGCAGGTCATGGAGCGGTCGACCGAACACCTCGGTCTCGCCGATCTCGAGCTCCAGCTCCGTGACCCAATCCGGCAGGCCCTCGCCCTCGCCTGCGGGCGCCGCTTCCCCCGGAGTCGATGCGGGGGCCAGTGCCTGCCGCCAGTCGTCCGGATCGAAATGGGCCAGGCGACCGGCCAGGCGCACGCCGCGCGCCGGCAGCTGCGCCGGGCCGTCACCCAGCCGGATCTCGGCCCGCGAGATGCCCGCCTCGCTCCCCTTGCCGAGGGTGAAGACACTCTCGAGGCGGGCGCCGTAGCTTACCCGGAAGCGCGGTTCGGCCTGCCCTTCGAACCAGGCCCTCAGCTGCAGGTTACGGCCCTCCCCCGGCGACTTGCCGAGTGGCGACGGCAGGGCCACACGCACACCCTCGAGATCGGAGCTCAGCGCCAGCTCGGTGGCATTGCCGCTGCGCAACGGCAGCACCAGGTGGACCAGCCAGGTGGACGACCCTTCGAAGGCGTTGGCCAGCGTCGGTGCGTAGGGGGCCAGCAACCCGGACGGCGGCATCGCGCCCTCCCCCCGGATCAGCAGGTCGCCATTGTCCTGGCGCCTGGCGGACAGCTGCAGCGGGGCGTCGCCGAAACGGGCCTGCAGGCCATCGGCACGGATGTCGTCACGGGTGATGGTCAGCGGGCCCTGCAGGTCGGTCAGCGTGACCTGGGCATCCGGCAGCTCGAGCCGTACCCCCTCAAGCTGCAGGCGGCTGTCGAGACTGAGTTCGCGCCCGAGCCGGCGCGACAGGGGGATCTCCAGCCCCAGCTCGTAGACGGCCGGGCCAGTGGCTTGCAGCCGGGCGAGCTGGTCGGCCTGGGCACGGGCCAGCGGACTCTCGGCCAGGTAGCGCAGCATGTCGCCGGCCGGGCCGCGGGAGCGCGCCCCGATCACCAGCAGTGGAGAACGGAAATCGTCGATGTGCACGGTCCCGCCCTGGATCTGGCTGTCGAACAGGCGTCCGCCCGAGACCGACACCGCGAGCCCCGGGCCATCGAAGACGACCTCGGCGGCGAGATCCCGTATCAGGGGCCAGTCGGGCCGATAGCGCAGCGTGGTATCCGCGACATCGAAGCGCACCTCGAATTCGCCGCCGCCATCCCGATAGGGGAAACGATCCAGCGGTCCCTTCATGCGCAGCTGCCCCTGCGCGATACGCCCCTCTACCAGGGCGGTCTCCAGCCAGGCGCGCACGTTCGGTCGCAGGATCTTGGGCAGATAACGCGGGGCGGCCTGCAGCTGTCCTTCCTCGAAGTCCAGCCGCAGGTCGATGGCCGGGCTCTCGCCCTTCCGCCCCGCGAGCTCAAGGGTACCGGCGAGCCGCAGATCGGCATTGGCCAGCGCCAGGCGGTCGGTCTGTACACGCCAGCCAGCGTCGCCATGGCTCCAGTGTAGGGTGCCGAACAGCTCGTCGACCGCCAGCGGCTGCTCGAACACCTCGGGGTACTCCAGCTGCAGGCCGCCGGTGGCCAGCAGCAGTTCACCCGCTTCGCGCGTGAACGCGAAGTGTGCGTCGACGCCACTCACCCCCGGCAGACGCAGCTCCGGCAGCGGCGCAAACCCGAGATTGCCCACCCTCCCGTCGGCCTGCAGCCAGCCGAGCTCGCCATCCCGCCAGGTCAGCTCCAGCCACAGGTCACGCAGATCACCCTGTGGCGCCAGGCGAACGAGACGCTCGCGCGTCAGGACCGGCAGGTGTTCGCCCACCCCGGCCAGGGGGGCCACGTCTTCCAGGCGCAGCATATCGGCGGATAGCGCGAGGGAGCGCTCGCCCTCGCCTGCACGAAAGGCGGCCTCGAAACCACTCACCGGCCAGCGCCGGCCAGCCCGCTCCACCGTCAGCTCACGACCCTGCAGCCACCAGCCCTCGGCGGCGCGGTCCTCCCACAGAAAGGCGCCGGACACCCGCTCCAGGCGATGCGTGCCGGCGTCCGCCGCGAGGCGGAACCGCAGGTCCTCCAGCGTCACCTCGCCCGCGATGCGTACGGGGCGCCCATTGCGCCAGCGACTCCATAGCTCCACCGAACCCCGGCCTTCCTCCAGACCCTGTTGCTCGAGCAGCGTGGCGGCAGGCAGCAACGGGAAGTGCAGCGAGTCGCCCCGGGCATAGAGACTGCCGGACCAGCCACCCGGGCGGTGCAGGTCGCCGCGCAGGTCGGCCACCAGCTGCAGCGACTCGCCCATCTCCGTCGGCGGGGTCAGACGGCCGGCCACACGCAGGCGCTGGCCGTCGCGTGCAATCGCCAGCTGGATGTTCTCGAACACCAGGTCACGGCCGGTGGGCTCGTCCACCCAGTGCACTCGGCTCTCGCCCACGTTGAAGCGCAGATCCCTGAGCCCCTCCCAGCCGGCACCGACCTCGCCCGGCCGCTTCCGCGCCGCCTCGCTGAGCGACTGCTCCCAGACACCCAGTACCACGAGGCGGTTGTCCGTCGTGCGCGTGACCTCGAGATCCACGCCGCGCACGCTCACCTGGCGAATCCGCGGCGCCAGTGCCAGCAGGCTGTCCAGGGGATCGATATCGACGATGAACTGCTCCGCCTCGAGCAATACCTGCTCACCTGCCGGGTCCAGCATCTGCACCGACTGCAGGTGGATGCGGGGGATCAGCCAGCGGATCTCGGCCTCCACCGCGGCGATGCGGATGGGCTGGCCGAGCATCTCCCCCACCCGTGCCTCGACCAGGGCACGCTCCTCGGCCAGCAGCGGCAGGAAGGCACGCGCCACACTCACCGTCACCGCGAGCAGGATGAAGGCGAGTGCAATGGTCCAGGTTGTGATGGCGTAAAGCCGTTTCAGCATGGGAAGGGGCCGGGCCGGGTACGTTTATGAAGCATTAAAGACGAGCCGGGCAGGGAAAGCCCGGCATTGCGTCACGCGGCCGACGGAAGGTCGGCCATCAGGGATTAGAGCAGCACCACGTCGAACTGTTCCTGGGTATAGAGCTGCTCGACCTGGAACTTGATGGGGGTGTCGATGAACTCCTGCAGCTCCGCCAGGCTCGCCGACTCCTCGTCCAGCAGCAGATCCACGACCTCCTGCGAGGCCAGCACCAGCAGCTCCCGGGCGTCGAACTGCCGCGCCTCGCGCAGGATCTCGCGGAAGATCTCGTAGCACACGGTCTCGGCGGTCTTGAGGAAACCCCGCCCGGCGCAGGTGCCGCAGGGCTCGCAGAGCACGTGCTCCAGGCTCTCGCGGGTGCGCTTGCGCGTCATCTCCACCAGGCCCAGCGGCGAGACGTCGCAGAGCTGGCTCTTGGCGTGGTCCTTCTCCAGGGCCCGCTCCAGGGCGCGCAGCACCTGGCGCTTGTGCTCGTCCTGGGTCATGTCGATGAAGTCGATGATGATGATGCCGCCGAGGTTGCGCAGCCTGAGCTGGCGCGCGATGGCCTGGGCCGCCTCGAGGTTGGTCTTGAAGATCGTCTCCTCGAGGTTGCGGTGGCCGACGAAGGCGCCAGTGTTGACGTCGATGGTGGTCATCGCCTCGGTCTGGTCGATGATCACGTAGCCGCCGGACTTGAGCTGCACCTTGCGCTCCAGCGCCTTCTGGATCTCGTCCTCCACGCCGTAGAGGTCGAACACCGGCCGCTCGCCAGGGTAGTGCTCGATGCGCGAGGCGATGCCCGGCACGTAGGCCTGGGCGAACTCGATGGCCTTTTGCGCGGTCTCGCGCGAGTCGATGCGCACCTTCTCGATGTCGGCGCCCACCAGGTCGCGCAGCATGCGCAGCACCAGCGGCAGGTCGGCGTAGATCTCGGAACCGGCGTGGGCGTTGGCGGCGCGCTGCTGCAGGCGCTCCCAGAGCTTGTGCAGGAAGGTCATGTCGCGCAGCAGGGCGTCCTCGTCGGCCGTCTCGGCCACGGTGCGCACGATGTAGCCGTAGTCGCCACCGAGTTCGGCCGCACCGCGCTCGACGATGCCGCGCAGGCGCTCGCGCTCGGTCTCGTCCTCGATGCGGGTGGAGACGCCGATGTTCTTCGCCCCGGGCATGAGCACCAGGTAGCGCGAGGGCACGGTGATGTGCGTGGTCAGGCGCGCGCCCTTGGTGCCGAGCGGGTCCTTGATCACCTGTACCAGCAGCTGCTGGCCCTCGTGCAGCAGGCGTGTGATGGGCTCCTGCCCATTGCCGTTACCGTTGCCGCTGGCGAGCTCCTCCTTCTCCACCACGGCCACGTCCGAGGCATGCAGGAAGGCGGCGCGGTCCATGCCGATGTCGACGAAGGCGGCCTCCATGCCGGGCAGCACGCGGCTCACACGGCCCTTGTAGATGTTGCCGACGATGCCGCGCTTGCGGGTGCGCTCGATCCACAGCTCCTGCAGCACGCCGTTCTCGACCACGGCGCTGCGCACTTCCTGTGGGGTCACGTTGATGAGGATCTCGGAACTCATGATGCCTGTGCGTCTCCGTGCGTCGATTCGTGCAGGACGTTGATCTGGAAGGCCGACAGCAGCTGGGCGGTCTCGAACAGCGGCAGGCCCATCACGCCGGAAAAACTGCCTTCCAGCCGCGCGACGAACACCGCGCCCAGCCCCTGGATGGCATAGCCGCCCGCCTTGTCGGCCGGCTCGCCGCTGGCCCAGTAGGCCGCCGCCTCGGCCGGGTCGATGGCGCGGAAGGTCACCAGGCTCTCGCTCAGCCGTACTTCGTGTCGCGCACCGTCCACCACCGATACGGCGGTGAGCACCCGGTGTGTCCGGCCGGCGAGCCGGGCGAGCATGGCCAAGCCATCGGCCCGGTCGCGCGGCTTGCCCAGGATGTGGCCCTCGAAGACCACCGCCGTGTCCGAACCCAGCACCGGCAGGCGGCCGTCGCTGGCCGCGAGCCCGGCCCGCGCCTTTTCGCAGGCCAGCCGGCGCACGAAATCCTCGGGGGATTCGTCAGGATGCGGTGTCTCGTCGATGTCCACCGCGCGCGCCTCGTGAACCACGCCGATCTGGTGCAGCAGCTCGCGACGGCGCGGGGAGCCGGAGGCGAGCAGCAGGCGGGGACGGGTCGGTGATGTACTCATGCCGCCATTATGCGCGGTGATAGGGATGGTTCGCCAGAATGCTCCAGGCGCGGTAGAGCTGTTCGGCCAGGATCACCCGTACCAGCGGGTGCGGGAAGGTGAGCGGCGAGAGCGACCAGAGCTGGTCGGCGGCGGTCCGGCAGGCATCGGTCAGGCCCTCGGGGCCGCCCACCAGCAGGGCCACGTCGCGCCCGTCCAGCGCCCACTGCTGCATCTGTTCACTGAGCCCTTCGGTGCTCAGGCCCCTGCCCTTCACGTCCAGCGCGATCACGCGCGCGCCCTTCGGCACGGCGTCGAGCAGCTTCTGTGCCTCGCGTTCCTGGATGCGGCGGGTGTCGGCGTTCTTGCCACGCTTCTCGGCGGGGATCTCGTGCAGGACCAGTGCATACTCGGGCGGCAGGCGCCCGGCGTACTCGTCGAAGCCCGCCTGGACCCAGGCGGGCATACGCGTACCCACCGCGAGCAGATGGATACGCATGGCGGGCTACGGGGTGTCGTCGGCCCCGGCGGCCTGCGGCGGGGTCTCGGCGTCTTCCTCGGCCAGCCAGAGCTTTTCGAGGTTGTAGAAGTCGCGGATGCGCGGCAGCATCACGTGTACGACGATGTCGACGAGATCGACGAGGATCCACTCGCCCTCGCGCTCGCCCTCAACGCCCAGCGGCTGCACACCGGCAGCCTTGGCCTTGAGCACCACGTTGTCGGCAATGGATTTCACGTGGCGGCTGGAGGTGCCGCTGGCCACGAACAGCAGGTCGGTGAGCGAGGTCTTGTCGCGCACGTCGATCTCGCGGATGTCCTGCGCCTTCATGTCCTCCAGCGCGTCGATCACCAGGGTTCTCAGTTCATCGATAGTCATCAGTCGTCGTCTCGGACCGTATCGTCGGCCGCTTCGGGGCGATACAGCCCGTGTTCGTGAATGTAGTCGCGCACGGCCTCGGGCAGCAGGAAGCGCGCGTCCCGCCCGCCCGCGAGCAGGTCGCGGATCTGCGTGGCGGAGATGTCCAGTGCCGTGACCGGCTGGTACCAGAGGCAGCCGGCCGGACGTGCAGCGAGCTCCCCCGCCGTTTCGGTGCGATGGTCCGCCGCCCAGTCGCGCATCTCGTCCGGAAGTTCCACGCCGTAGCCCGGGCGCTGGCAGACCACGATGTGCGCCAGTTCGATGAGCGTCTCCCACTCGTACCAGCTGGAGAGCCCGGCGAAGGCGTCCGCACCCATGATCAGACACAGCGGCACCGTGTCGCCGAACTCGCCGCGCAGCGAGCGCAGGGTGTCGATGCTGTAGGAGGGGCCCTCGCGGAAGAACTCGCGTCGGTCGAGCACGAAGCGCGGCTCGCCGCCGATGGCCCGCTCCACCATGGCCGCGCGCTGTTCCGAACGGGCCAGCGGCATGCGCCGGTGCGGCGGGATGCGGCAGGGAATGAGGCGCAGCTGTTCGAGACCCAGCGCCTCGCACACCTCCAGCGCCGGGCGCAGATGACCGAAGTGTATCGGGTCGAAGGTACCGCCCAGGATGCCGATCATGCCCCGCGTCACTGGCGGATGTGTCCGTCGCCGAACACCACGTACTTGAGCGTGGTCAGGCCCTCGAGACCCACCGGGCCGCGGGCGTGCAGCTTGTCGGTGCTGATGCCGATCTCCGCGCCCAGGCCGTATTCGAAGCCGTCGGCGAAGCGCGTGGAGGCGTTCACCATCACCGAGCTCGAGTCCACCTCGCGCAGGAAGCGGCGAGCCCTGGCCAGGTTCTCCGTGACGATGCTGTCGGTGTGATGCGAGCCATAGGTGTTGATGTGCTCCATGGCCGCGTCCAGGCCATCCACCACGCGGATGGCGAGGATGGGGGCGAGGTATTCCTCGAACCAGTCGGCCTCGGTGGCGGCGTTGATGCCGGGCAGCACCTTGCGCGTGCGCTCGCAGCCGCGCAGCTCCACGCCCTTCTCGTCGTAGTGTTCCTTCAGGCGCGGCAGCACCTGGTCGGCCACCGCCGCGTGCACCAGCAGGGTCTCCATGGTGTTGCAGGTACCGTAGCGCTGGGTCTTGGCGTTCACGGCCACGCGCACGGCCTTGTCCATGTCCGCCTCGTCGTCGACGTAGACGTGGCATACGCCGTCCAGGTGCTTGATCACCGGGATCAGGGATTCGTTGCTCACGCGCTCGATCAGGCCCTTGCCGCCGCGCGGCACGATCACGTCCACGCAGTCCTTCATGCGCAGCAGCGCACCCACCGCCGCGCGGTCGGTGGTCTCCACCACCTGCACGGCCTCGGCCGGCAGGCCCGCCGCCGCCAGGCCCTCTCGGATGCAGCGCGCCACGGCCATGTTGGAATGGATGGCCTCCGAGCCGCCGCGCAGGATGCTGGCGTTGCCCGACTTCAGGCACAGGCCGGCGGCATCGGCCGTCACGTTCGGGCGCGACTCGTAGATGATGCCGATCACACCCAGCGGCACGCGCATGCGCCCAACCTGGATGCCCGAGGGCCGGTAGTTGAGATCCGAGATCGCGCCCACCGGGTCGGGCAGCGAGGCGATCTGGCGCAGCCCCTCGGCCATGCCCGCGATGCGCGCATCGTCCAGCGTCAGGCGGTCCAGCATGGCCGCGTCCAGGCCGTTCTTCCGCCCGGCATCGAGGTCCTTCGCGTTCTCCGCCTTCAGGGTCTCGGCAGCCGCGTCGATGGCATCGGCCATCGCCAGCAGCGCCGCGTTCTTCGCCCCCGTCTCGGCACGCGCCAGCGCGCGCCCGGCGGCACGGGCGCGCCGGCCGACCTCGGCCATGTAAGCCGCCACGTCGGATTGCAGGGTATCGGGTGTTGCGTTCATTGAGTTGTCATCCTGGGTGTTCTATTGCTTGCTCGCCACCGGCAACGCCGGTCGCGCAGTGCATTCAGTGGCTGTCAGTCGTCCGTTGTCCGTTGGTGGAGACCTGATGCAGCCCCACTACGGACCACCGACCACGGACGACGGACGGGGCGCAGCCCCACCAAACAACGTCCGCCCGCTGAGCGAAAGGGTCAATTGTAGCAATTCGTCCCAGGGATCGCCGCTTTCCTGGCCCTTGATGCAGCGATCGACCCGGGCACAGGCGGCGAGCAGCTGGCGCCAGTGGCGGGTGTCGCCGCGGCGGGCGGCCTGCTGCAGCAGGCCGTGACGCTTTTTCAGCACCCCCTTGCGCTGCAGGTCCACGCGCCTGTTCGCCACCTGGGCATAGGCCAGCTCGGCCAGCAGCCGGATGTCGCGGGAGAGCGCCCAGAGGATGAGCGGGGGCTCGACGCCCTCGCCGCGCAGCGTGTTGAGGATGCGCACGGCGCGGGCGGGATCGGCGGCCAGGGCCGCATCGGCCAGGTCGAAGCTGCTGTAACGGGCACTGTCGGCCACCGCCTCCAGCACCGTCTCGGCGTCCAGCGGGCCCTGGCCATGCAGCAGGCTCAGCTTGTCGATCTCCTGGGCGGCCGCCAGCAGGTTGCCCTCCACCCGCTCCACGATGAGTCCCACCGCCTCGTCGCTCGGCTGCATGCCCCGCTTCGCCATGCGGCCCGCAACCCAGTCGCGCGTTTCCTGTGGCGAGGGGGGCCAGACCTGCACCGCCACCCCGGCCTTCTCCAGCGCCCCATACCACTTCGACTTCGTGGCGTTGCCATCCAGCTTGCCCGACTGGATCAGCAGGATCGTGTCCTCCGGTGGCCGCTCGGCGTAGGTCTGCAGGGCCCGGGCACCGGGCTGCCCCGGCTTGCCTGACGGCAGGCGCAGATCGATGAGACGACGCTCGGCAAACAGCGACAGTGCATCCGCCGATGCCGTCAGCGTGTCCCAGTCGAAACCGGCCTCGGCATTCATCACCTCGCGCTCGGTATACCCCGCCGCCCGTGCCGCCGCCCGCACGGCGTCGGCGGCCTCCATCAGCTGGAACGGCTCATCCCCGCTCAGGATGTAGATGGGGGCCAGCCCCTTGGCCAGCTCGGTCTCGAGTTGTTCGGGTCTCAGGCGCATGGAGGTCCGGTATAGAGGTGTAGCGGGACATTATTTCATGTCATGGGCAGGGAGTCAGGTTCAACCTGATGGCGCGGGAGGCGTCCGCACAGACCGCGGCATGCTTTGGCCCATCCACCCCCGTCAGCTAAGCTATCGCCCACTCTTTACTTCAACTTGCGCGCACAACGTCAGGAGTCCCCATGAAAGACCCCATCGTCATCATCGGCCTGGGCCAGATCGGCTGCACCTTCGCCAATGGCTTTCTCAAGGCCGGGCACCCGGTCTACCCGGTCACCCGCGACATGGACATGGCCGACGAGTCGCGCCACATCCCCGAGCCGGCGCTGGCGGTACTGGCCGTGGCCGAGGCCGACCTGCACCCGGCGCTGGAGGCCGTCCCGCCGGTGTGGCGCGACCGCCTGGCGCTGGTGCAGAACGAGCTGCTGCCGCGCGACTGGGCGGCGCACGACCTGAAGCAGCCCACCGTGGCATCGGTGTGGTTCGAGAAGAAGAAGGGGCAGGACGTGAAGATCGTGGTGCCCACGCCCGTGCACGGCCCGCATGCCGGGCTGGTGAACGCCGCCCTGGATGCCCTGGACATCCCCAACTACCGCGTCGACGACGCCGACGAGATGCGCTACGAGCTGGTGCGCAAGAATGCCTACATCCTCACCGCCAACATCGCCGGCCTGGTGGTGGGCGGCACCACCAGCGAGCTGTGGAACCAGCACGAGACACTGGCCCGCGAGGTGCTGGCCGACGTGCTCGACATCCAGGACCACCTCACCGGCTGCGAGAACGACCGCGACAAGGTCATCGCCGGCACGGCCGAGGCCTTCTTCGGCGACCCCGAGCACAAGTGCCTGGGCCGCACCGCCCCCGCGCGCCTGGAACGCGCCCTGCAGATCGCCGACGAGGCCGGGCTGGAGGTGAAGAAGCTCCGGGAGATCGCGGCGCAGGGACGGAAGGCGTGAGGGGTGAGACGGTCATGGCCCACCCTGTTCTACCTGCCACAGAGGACACCGAGATCACAGAGTAAAACCAGCCACGCATTCCCTCTGTGTTCTCTGTGACCTCTGTGGCGCTTAGACCTTTCGCCTAACGCCTATCGCCCTCACCCAACTCGAGCCAGGGACGTCCATCCGCGTAGCGCAGCCGCAGCCGTGCGGCGTAGCCCACCTTGATGCGGAAGACCTCGGCCAGGGGCGCCTGTACGGCCCAGGCGGTGGCGGCGCGCAGGGTGCCGGCGTGGGCGACGATGAGCAGCCGCCCGCCCGGGTGGCGGCGGGCGATGGCCTCCAGCGCCCGGACGCTGCGATCGAAGAAGGCCTGCGCGGGCTCGGCGCCCTCGGGCCGCCGACCCACCGGATCGGTGCGAAACGCTGCCAGCATCTGCGGGTAGCGCGCGGCCACCACCTCCGGCGTGAGTCCCTCCCAGACCCCGAACCCCACCTCCCGCAGGTCCGCCTCGACGTCCACCGGGACACCGAGGCGTTCGCCCAGCGCCTCGGCGAAGGCCCGGCAACGGATCAAGGGGGATGTGACGATGCGTGTCCAGGGACCGGGAGCGGCGTCCACCGCGGCCTGCATCTGGGCCCAGCCGGCCTCGCTCAGCGGGTCGTCGACGCCATTGCCCCGATAGCAGCGGCCGCCGACGGGCTCGCCGTGGCGCAGCAGGTCGAGGACCGTGGCCGGCACGGGCGGGTAGGCGGTGAAATCAGGAGGCCCAGCCGCCCAGCGTGGCGACGGCCAGCAGGGTGACGGCCAGCGCCAGGGTGCGCAGCACCATGGTGCTGGTGGTGGTGAAGATGAGATTCACCTGCTCGGCATCCAGCTCTTCGCTGGCCAGCTCGTCGAACTGCAGCCCGGCGATGCCGGCCTCGGCCAGCAGGGCACGGTTGGTGGCAGGGAGCGCATCGAGCGGGCCGACCAGATGGCGGCGCAATACCGCCAGGGTGTCGTCGAAGTGGCCGGTGAGGCCGTAGAACAGGGCCACCAGACGCGCGGGGACCCAGTCGAGCAGGCCCAGCCAGTGCATGGCGGCACGCAGCAGGCCGCTGTCGGCGGCCGCCTGCTGCGCCAGCGCATGGCTCAGGCGGTAGATCACCGCGCCCAGCGGCCCCAGGATCACGAACCAGAACACCACCGCCAGCAGCCGGCTGTTGGCCTCGATGAACACACCCTCGACCACGGCCCGCAGGCGCGCCACCGGTTCCTCGGGCAGGGGACCATCGACCAGGCGCGCGGTGGCCCGCTCGATGCGGGCCTCGTCGCCGGACTCCAGGGCCTCGGTATAGGACTCCACGTCCTGCCGCAGATCACGCGGCCCCAGGCAGTAGAGCAGCACGGCCACGCCGAAGATGAGCTCCAGCAGGCCGAACAGGGCGTCGTCGAAGAGCTCGCTCACGCCCCAGATCACCAGGGCGGGACCGATGAGTATCAGGGCCACGCCCGGAGCACCGTCGGCCAGGCTGCCCAGGCGCGCCTGCAGCCACTCGCCATACTGGCGGAACCAGCCCAGCTGGCGGAAGTCGTCGAGATAGCCGACGAAGCGCTCGAGCACGAGGCCGATGAGAACGGTGATCAGTGTCATGGGGCGTCCTTGGATTCTGCGTCTTGTTGTTCTGTGTCCGCGAACCGCGGTCTGTCCGGAAAACAGCAGGGTTAAAGTGTCGTCGTTCGCTCAGCGGCTTGCAAGTCGCGTCGCCAGCGCGGCATGCAGTCGCGCCCAGTCGAAGGCCGGCCCCGGGTCGGTCTTGCGCCCCGGTGCGATATCGCTGTGCCCCGCGATGCGCTCGGGCGAGAGTCCCGGGTAGGCGGCCAGCAGGGCCGCGATCACCCCGGCGAGGCTCTGGTACTGCAGCTCCTCGAAGGGGATGTCGTCGGCCCCCTCCAGCTCGATGCCGATGGAGAAGTCGTTGCAGTTCTCGCGCCCACAGTAGCTCGACCGGCCGGCATGCCAGGCGCGCGCGTCGAAGGGCACGTACTGCACGCACTCGCCGTCGCGGCGGATCAGCAGGTGGGCAGAGACCTCGAGCCCGGCGATCTCGCGAAAATACGGATGCGCCTGCGGATCGAGGGTGTTGGTGAACAGGGCATCGATCCAGGGCCCGCCGAACTCGCCCGGCGGCAGGCTGATGTTGTGGATGACGATGAGCTCCGGGGCCATCCCCGCCGGCCGTTCGTTGCAGTTCGGCGAGGGCACGCGGCGCGCCCCCGCCAGCCAGCCGCCTGCCACGTCCATCCTCACGGCGCCTCCTCGGCCGGGCGGGCGCGGGCCGCGGCGATCGCCACATCCAGGGCCGGCGCCCGCGGTTCGCTGTGCAGTTCACAGTGGAAGACGCCGTCCTGGTAGAGGTACATGCTCGGCAGGTGAAACACCCCGAACTCGCGGGCCAGCGCCAGGTCGCGCTCGGCATCCACCTCGAACACGCTGACCGGGCGCGTCTCGAGGTAGTCGGCCAGCACCCGCCGCAGCAGCTTGCAGGCCCCGCAGTGCGGGCCGGTGAAGAACACCAGGGCAAGCCCCGGCGTCTCCTCCAGCACATGGTGGAAGTGGAACTGGTCGAGCCGGACGATGCCCGGAGGGGTACCGGCCAGGGACGTGTCGCTGGTGGTCATGCGGGCATTATATCGGGCGGAGGGCATCAGCGCGTGACCGGGGCCGGGTTTGGCGGATGTCAATATGCCGCTGGCCGCCGGGAGCCGATAGAATACCCCCTCGATCACGCGTGGCCCCCATGAAGACCGACCTCGACCTCCTCAACCCGCAGCAGCGCGACGCCGTCCTCGACATCGGCGGCCCCCTGCTCGTGCTCGCCGGTGCCGGATCCGGCAAGACGCGCGTGATCACGCACAAGATCGCCTACCTGATCCGCGAGGGCGGCATCGCGCCGCACAACATCGCGGCCATCACCTTCACCAACAAGGCGGCACGCGAGATGCGCGAGCGTGCCAGCAAGCTGCTGGCACGCGACGAGGGCAAGGGCCTGGTGGTCTCCACCTTCCACACCCTGGGCCTCAACATCATCCGTCGCGAGCACCGCAAGCTCGGCTACAAGGCAGGCTTCTCGCTGTTCGACGCACAGGACACGGGCACGCTGCTGAAAGAGCTCACGCGCAAGGACGACTCCGGTCTGGCCGCCGACGACGAACCGCGCTGGCGCATCTCGCGCTGGAAGAACGACTTCATCTCGCCCGACGAGGCGCTGGCCCAGGCGAAGGACGACAAGGAGGCGGCCCACGCCCGCCTCTATGCCCGTTACCAGCGCCAGCTCAAGGCCTACAATGCCCTGGACTTCGACGACCTCATCGGTCTGCCGGTGAAGCTGCTGAAGGAGGACGCCGAGACCCGCGAGACCTGGCAGAACCGCCTGCGCTACCTGCTGGTGGACGAGTACCAGGACACCAACACCTGCCAGTACGAGCTGATCAAGCTGATCGCCGGCCTGCACGGCCGGCTCACCGCGGTGGGCGACGACGACCAGTCGATCTACGCCTGGCGCGGCGCGCGGCCCGAGAACATCTCGCTGCTCAAGACCGACTTCCCGCAACTCAAGGTGGTCAAGCTGGAGCAGAACTACCGCTCCACCGACCGCATCCTGAAGAGCGCCAACCACCTGATCGCCAACAACCCGCACCTGTTCGACAAGCAGCTGTGGAGCAGCCTCGGCGAGGGCGAACCGATCCGCATCATCCCCTGCCCGGATGCCGACGGCGAGGCGAGCCGCGTGGTCTCGGAGATCCTCAAGCACAAGTTCAAGCACCGCTGCGACTACCGCGACTACGCCATCCTGTATCGCGGCAACCACCAGTCGCGCCTGTTCGAGAAGATGCTGCGCGAGCACAACATCCCCTACAAGGTGAGCGGCGGCACCTCGTTCTTCGAGCGCGCCGAGGTGAAGGACACCATGGCCTACCTGCGACTGCTCGCCAACCCCGACGACGACGCTGCCTTCCTGCGCATCGTCAACACGCCGCGCCGCGAGATCGGCCCTGCCACGCTGGAGACGCTCGGCGAATACGCCGGCCAGCGCCACGTGAGCCTGTTCGCCGCGAGCTTCGAGCTCGGCCTGGCCGAACAGCTCAGCGCCCGCGCGCGGGCCCGCCTGCAGCGCTTTTCCGACTGGCTGCGCGAGCTGCACCTGCGCGCCGAGGACGAGCCGCCGGCGAAGCTCGCCCGCCAGATGATCGAGGAGATCAACTACGAGGGCTGGCTGCAGGAGACGAGCAAGGACCCGAAGATCGCCGAGAAGCGCATGGAAAACGTCCTCGAGGTGCTGGAATGGATGGCGCGGCTGTCCAAGGAAGGTGTCGAGGGAGAGGAAGGCAAGGGTTTGAGCGACATCGTGCGCCACATGACGCTGATGGACATCCTCGACCGCAACAGCAGCGAGGACGAACTCGACGGCGTCAACCTCATGACCCTGCACGCCGCCAAGGGCCTGGAATTCCCGCACGTGTTCATCGTCGGCATGGAGGAGGACACCCTCCCTCACCGCGTGAGCCTGGAGGAGAACGGCATCGAGGAGGAGCGCCGTCTGGCCTATGTGGGCATCACCCGCGCCCAGCGCAGCCTCGCCTTCACCTACGCCAGCCAGCGCAAGCGCTTCGGCGAGGAGATCGACTGCGAACCCAGTCGCTTCCTCGACGAACTGCCGGCCGAACACGTCGTCTGGGACGACGGCAGCCGCGAGGTCAGCGAGGAAGAACGCAAGGAGACCGGCAGGGCGCACCTGGACAATCTGCGCAGCCTGTTCAGCTAACCGCAGTTTCCGGCGGCAACGCCGGCCCCTTCTTTTCATCACCGGCTTTCGCGGATTCCGCTGACGCCTCATCCCGGCTACGGGTCATCGAAGCGGTTTTGACGTTCCTCCCCCTTCATCTCGCCGAGCATCGCAGTGGAGGGAGGATCAACCCGAAGGGTTACGCGCATGGACGCGCCGAACAAAAGTACCTCGCCCGTATCCACCACACGCCGAAAAAGATCGCACCAGCCCCATAAGGACGAAAGCATCAGCGGCTCACCTGAGCGCAAACAAAAAGCCCCCGCGTTGCGGGGGCTTTGGTGTTCCTTTCGAGTGCCGCCGATCAGTACGGCGCGGCACCCGGCTCGGGCACCTCACTCTCTTCCGGCGGGCTCATCCGCCCCTTGCCTTCGTAGGCCTGATATTCCCCGATGGTCAACCTCCCGTCGCCATCCCTGTCGATGGCGGCAAAGCCGGCCTTCAGGTCCTTGCGCGCAGCGGCCTCGGACTGGCTGATGTAACCGTTGGCGTCGCGATCCAGATCCTCGAAGGTCATGGGGACCTCGGCCATGGCGGCCGTGCCAAAGGCCACGACCATGGCCATGAAAAGCATTCCTTTCATAGTTCACCCCTCCTCGTTTTGTTGCTTGGGGTGGACTGAGTATGGGCTGCAGATTGACATGCGCCAGGTCTTTATCGGGGAAAGCTGATCCAGGTCACCTCATGGCCCCCGTCAGAGAGCGCGGAAAATGAGACGCCTGCCCTCGAGGTCGATATCGAGCACCACACCAACTTCGGCGGCTGCCTCGCCCACCTCGATCAGACTCTCGATACCGGTGGCCTCGGCCAGGATCTCCAGCGCCTCACCAGGATCGCAGCCATACAGCATGCCGTCGTCCTCCTCGAGGTCGCAGCCGCATTCCTCCGGGTCGACCGCAAGGTCGAGCTCGCGCGGCATGAGGAGTATGAGGTGTTCCTCGTCGAGGATGCAGGCGGCGGCCTTGGCCGCGCTGTAGTCGTCCTCCCAGTCGAGTAGCGGGTAGTCCTGGTAGTCCTCACGCATATAACGATCCTGACGGCCGCCGGCGGCGGCCGGGCTGACAGGCTTCATTCGGGTGTTTGCTGAACCTATAGCACAGCAGCCCGGGGATGCCATGGCCGCATGACCGCACAAAAAAAGGGGCCGGATGATCCGGCCCCCTGTTGCGGCTGGGCTTGCGCGCAGGCGCAGTGCCTCAGGTCTTCGGCTCCAGCTGGCTGACGTCGCGCACCGCGCCGCGGGAGGCGGAGGTGGTCATGGCGGCATAGGCCTTGAGCGCGTCGGAGACGACGCGGTCGCGGCCGACCGGCTTCCAGGCGTCCACGCCCTTCGCCTCCATGGCCGCACGACGGGCCGCGAGTTCCTCGTCGGTCAGCACCACGTTGATGCCGCGGTTCGGGATATCGATCTCGATGAGATCACCCTCCTCGACCAGGCCGATGGGACCGCCCTCGGCGGCCTCCGGCGAGACATGGCCGATGGACAGGCCCGAGGTGCCGCCGGAGAAGCGCCCGTCGGTGATGAGCGCACACTCCTTGCCCAGGCCCTTCGATTTCAGGTAGCTGGTCGGGTACAGCATCTCCTGCATGCCCGGCCCGCCGCGCGGCCCCTCGTAGCGGATGATGACGACGTCACCGGCCTTGATCTGGTCGCCCAGGATGGCCTCGACGGCCGCCTCCTGGCTCTCGAAGATGCGCGCCGGGCCGGCGAAGCCGCGCAGCGTGGAGGTGGGCACGCTGGTGGTGTAGCGCAGCTCGTGGGCCTCGATCATGCTCTGCTCCACGCCCGCGGTCTTCACCACGCAGCCCTCGGGAGCGATGTTGCCGTAGAGCACGGCCAGGCCGCCGTCCCTGCTGTAGGCGTGCGCGATGTCGCGGATACAGCCGTTCTCGCGGTCCAGATCCAGCTCCGGCCAGCGCTTGTCCTGGCTGAAGGCCTCGGTGGTGCGAACGTTGCCGGGACCGGCGCGGAAGAAGGTCTTCACGCCCTCGTCACTGGTGCGCATCACGTCGTACTTCTCCAGCGCCTCGCCCAGGGTCTTGCTATGCACCGTGGGCACGTCGCGGTGCAGCAACCCGCCGCGGTCCAGTTCGCCGAGGATGCCGATCACGCCACCGGCGCGGTGCACGTCTTCCATGTGGTACTTCTGAGTGGCCGGGGCCACCTTGCAGATGTTGGGCACCTTGCGCGAGAGGCGGTCGATGTCGGCCATGGTGAAGTCCACGCCCGCTTCCTGGGCCGCGGCCAGCAGGTGCAGCACGGTGTTGGTGGACCCGCCCATGGCGATGTCCAGGCTCATGGCGTTCTCGAAGGCCTCGAAGGTGGCCACCGAGCGCGGCAGCACGGAGGCATCGTCCTGCTCGTAGTAGCGCTTCGCGATGTCCACGGCCAGGCGGCCGGCCTTGAGGAAGAGTTCCTTGCGGTCGGCGTGGGTGGCCAGCGTCGAGCCGTTGCCCGGCAGCGACAGGCCCAGGGCCTCGGTCAGGCAGTTCATGGAGTTGGCGGTGAACATGCCCGAGCAAGAGCCGCAGGTCGGGCAGGCCGAGCGCTCCATCTCCATCACGTCGGCGTCGCTCTCGTTGGGGTTGGCGGCCGAGACCATGGCATCCACCAGGTCGAGGTGCACCTCCTTGCCGCCGATGATGGCCTTGCCGGACTCCATCGGCCCGCCGGAGACGAACACGGTGGGGATGTTCAGGCGCAGCGCGGCGTTGAGCATGCCGGGGGTGATCTTGTCGCAGTTGGAGATACACACCAGGGCGTCGGCGCAGTGGGCGTTGACCATGTACTCCACCGCATCGGAGATGACCTCACGCGAGGGCAGCGAGTACAGCATGCCGCTGTGGCCCATGGCGATGCCGTCGTCCACCGCGATGGTGTTGAACTCCTTGGCCACGCCGCCATGCGCCTCGATCTCGCGCGCCACCATCTGGCCCAGGTCCTTGAGGTGGACGTGGCCCGGGACGAACTGGGTGAAGGAGTTGGCAATGGCGATGATCGGCTTGTCGAAATCGCCATCCTTCATGCCGGTGGCGCGCCACAGGGCGCGGGCGCCGGCCATGTTGCGGCCATGGGTGGTGGTGCGGGAACGATACTGCGGCATGCTGGCTCCGTGGTACGACGGCTTGAGGTTGAACCCTGTATTCTACACCCGGATATAATGCGGGGCGAAACCTCACGTGCAAAACCACAGTCGCCGCGCAGCCTTCGACCGCCGGCCAGGAGAATCAGATGCAGATCGAGATCGATGCCCAGAACATCAAGTGCGGCGGCTGCGCCAGCGCCATCAGCACGGGGCTGCTGGAAGACCCCCGCATCAACGAGGTGAACGTCGACATCGCCAGCGGCCGGGTGACGGTGGAGGCGGACGGCGACATCCGCGCCGACATCGAGCAACGGCTCGCCGCGCTGGGCTACCCGCCGAAGGGCTGACCGCCCTCAGCCGCCGGACGGCGCATCGCGCCGGTCGTGGCGCACGTCCAGGCGGCGCACGAACTCGCCGACCAGGCGCTGGTAAAGCACGTCCTTCAGCACCTGGTCCTCCACGCCGGCCTCGAGGTTCGGGTTGTCGTTCACCTCGATGACCATGACCCCGCGCGCCGTCTCCTTCACGTCCACGCCATAGAAGCCGTCGCCGATCAGGTTGGCGGCCTTGAGCGCCGTCTTCACCACCTGCGCGGGCGCGTCCTCAACTGCCCAGGTCTTGAAGGTGCCCTCGTCCGGGCGACCCTGCTTGCTGTGATTGACGATCTGCCAGTGCTTCTTCGACATGAAGTACTGGCAGACGAACAGGGGTTCGCGGTTGAGCACACCCACGCGCCAGTCGAACTCGGTATAGACGAATTCCTGCGCGAGGATGAGATCGGATTCCTTGAACAGGCGCGTGGCGATATCCTTCAGCTCGCGCGGATTCTCGGCCTTGAACACGCCACGCGAAAAAGAGCCGTCCGGGATCTTCAGCACGATCGGATAGGCGAGCTGCTCGTCCAACGTCTTCACGTTGTCGCGACTGACGATCACCGTGCGCGGCGTGCCGATCTTGTTATTGCCCAGCAGCTCGGCCAGATACACCTTGTTGGTGCACTTGAGAATGGAGTCCGGGTCGTCGATCACCACCATGCCCTCGCTGTCGGCCTTCTTGGCAAAGCGATAGGTGTAGTGATCGATCTGCGTGGTCTCGCGTATGAACAGCGCATCGTATTCGGCCAGGCGCGCATAATCGCGCCGCTCGATGAGCTCGGCATTCACTCCCTGTTCGCGTGCGGCACGGATGAACTTCTGCAGGGCACGGCTATCGGAGGGCGGCAGCACTTCGTCCGGGTTGTGCAGGATGGCGAGGTCGTAGCGCGAGGCCGACGGCGTCCGGCGCCTGCGCCAGCGACGCGCGAGGTGCTGGTCCAGCGCGGCGAAAAAAGACTCCTCCTGCGCGGCGTCGAGGCTGCGAAACACCAGCGGCTTGATGCTGGCGATGCGCCACTGGCCGGCCAGGCGGAACTCCACCCGCAGCATGGGCGCAGGGAAGGTCTCGAACAGCTGGCGCGCGAAGTCCTGCATCTCGGCCACGGCACATTGACCGAAGAAGATGTCGAGCTCGAAACCGGTGGTGGTGAGGTCCTGGCGACGCTTGCGGAAGATCTTCTGCACGATCTTGTCGAGGTCGCCCGTGTCCAGGCTGTAGATCGACTTGCGGCTCAGGTCCTGCAACGTGCGCACCGAGGGAATCACGCGATGCCGGCGCGCCTCGGCCAGCAGCGAGCAGTAATATCCCTCGCTCAGATAACGCTGACTGCGGCAGAGGTTGACCACGTGTACACCGGACTTGTTGAGCCCCGCCGCACCGGCCAGGTAGTCGCGCGCCTCCACCACCGGCAGCTTCGGGTAGTGCGGTTTCCAGTCGCTGGCGTTTTCTATCAGAATGACGTGTTCGGTCATGCGCTCATCCCTTGCGTGTTCGGTGGAGCATAGAGCATCAGCACGGCACGCAGGCCGGCCCGGCCATAGCGCGCCATGCGCTGAAAGTTGCGCTTGTGGATCGGCATGTTGATCGAGTCCACCAGCGTCTCGTCGTTCTCGTAGTCCACGTACGGGTCGTTCACGTAGACGAAGTGCTCGTCAAAACCGGTGACGACCACCCAGTGGGGAAACTTCTCCTCGTAGATCTGGTAGGAGCTGATCAGCACCACGGGGATACCGCCGGCATTGAAGCGCTGCTCCATCTCCTCCAGGCTGAGGGTGGCATAGTGGACGGGCACGCCACGCTGTGTCAGTTCCTCGCGCATATCCTCCTGCACCAGGCGGATGACCTCTTTCTTCTCCTCGCTGCGCACCGTGTCGACCAGGTGGACGCCCTCGTCGCTCACGTACACCTCCACGTCGAAACCGCGATGCGCGGCCGCGAGTGCCAGGCCGAAGGGCCCGCAACCGCCGTGACCGGAGGTCATGTAGATGGTGGTGGCCTCGCGCCACAGGCGCAGCTCCAGCTTGCGATCCAGCGGCAGGGTCGGCGCCAGCGACTTCATGGCCATCATCAGCGCGGCGGGTCCGCAGGTGAAATCCAGGGTCTGCTCGTAGTAGGGGACGCGCGCCAGCTCGGGGGCGAGATCGGGTGCCAGCGACTTCTCGAATCGCCAGGCATCCATGTGGTCTTCGTAATAGTCCGGAAACTCGCCGAATTGCTTGTAGCCCATGGCCTGGAACAGACCCAGCGAGGCCGTATTGTCCTTGCGGATCTCCAGGCGCAAATAGGCGCATTCGCGCTCGCGGCTCTCGTGTTCGGCCGCCTCCACCAGGGCACGGCCCACGCCGCGTCCGCGGGCGGCGGGATCGACGGCAATGGAATAGAGCCGCGCCATGGAGGTGCCGCGGCTGAACAGGATCAGTACGTAACCCAGCAGTACCTCGTCTTCCTCGTAGACGAAGACCACGGCGTTGGCCTTGGTGAGCATGTAGCGGAACTGGCGCCGCGACAGCCGGTCGGTGTCGAAGCAGGTCTCCTCCAGGCGGAGCAGACGGGGAATATCGTCGAGCGTGGCGGTGCGAATCATCGAAGCGGGTGGCCTTCCCCCGGTCAGGCGAAAAAAGTCGGCGCAGTATGCGCCGGGTGTAGACCCTTGTCACGGGTCTTGGTGCTAGTATCAGCGAACCGGGCAGACGCCCCCATCACAGCCAAAGACACGACCATGACCGCCAGGTTCCCAAGCCTTCAACAGATGATAGCCGAACTGGTCGCCGAGCCCTCGGTGAGCAGCGTGAGCCCCGAATTCGACATGGGCAACCGGGGCGTGATCGAACGCCTGGCGGGCTGGCTGGATGCCCTCGGTTTCCGCACCGAGGTTATCCCCGTCTCCGACTCCCCCTTCAAGGCCAACCTGATCGCCACCCTCGGCGAGGGCGAGGATGGCCTGGTGCTGGCCGGCCACACCGACACCGTCCCCTACGACGAGGGCAAGTGGCGCCACGACCCGTTCACGGTGGTCGAGGAGGACGGCCGGCTCTATGGCCTGGGCACCTCCGACATGAAGGCCTTTCTCGCCATCGCCGTGGACGTGGCCCGCGAGGTGGACCCGACAAGACTCAAGCGTCCGCTCATCATCCTCGCCACCGCCGACGAGGAGAGCACCATGAACGGTGCACAGCTGCTCGCCCATCTCGGCCGACCGAAGGCGCGCTACGCCATCATCGGCGAGCCCACCGGCCTCACCCCCGTGCGCATGCACAAGGGCGTGGCCATGGAGGCGATCCGGCTCATCGGCCGTGCCGGCCACTCCAGCGACCCGAGTCTCGGCATCAACGCCATCGACGGCATGCACACCGTGATCGGCGAACTGATGGACTGGCGACGGGAACTGGGCGAGCGCTACCGCAACCCGGCCTTCGCCGTACCCGTACCCACGCTCAACCTCGGCCACATCCACGGCGGCGACAACCCGAACCGCATCTGCGGCCTCTGCGAGCTGCACTTCGACATGCGCCTGATGCCGAGCATGGAGATGACGCCGCTGCGCGAGGAACTGAAGCAGCGTCTGGGTGGACGCCTGCACGAGAGCGGGCTGCACATCGAGATGCGCAACCTCGACGTCGAGGTGCCGGCCTTCGAGACGCCGGCCGATTCGCCCCTGGTGGCCGCCGCCGAGGCGTTCACCGGACAGCCGGCCCGCTCGGTCGCCTTCGGCACCGAGGCACCCTTCCTGCAGAAGCTCGGCATCCAGACCATCGTGCTCGGCCCCGGCGACATCGAGCAGGCACACCAGCCAGACGAATACCTGCGCGTGGACCGCATCGATCCCATGCGCCGTATCCTCGGGCAGATGATCGAACGCTTCTGCCTGCAATAGGGCCAGCGGGCGAACGTTTCGCTCGCCCGCGCAATTCCTTATTATTCCTACAGATTCGTTTTCCCAGGACAGCACCGTGCCCCAGCAGCCAGGCAAGATCGACCAGCACGTCATGTGGTTTCGCAACGCCGCGCCCTACATCCACGCGCACCGCGGCCGCACCTTCGTGCTCTACTTCGGCGGCGAGGCACTGGAGGGCGAGGGCTTTGCCAGTCTGATCCACGACATCGCCCTGCTGCACAGCCTGGGCATCCACCTCGTATTGGTACACGGCGCCCGCCCGCAGATCGAGCGCCGTCTGCGCCTGGAGGGTATCGAACCGCGTTATGCCGAGGGCCTGCGCGTGACCGACGAAAAGGCGCTGGGCGCGGTGAAGGAGGCCGCCGGTTGCGTGCGTGTGGAGATCGAGGCGCGGCTGTCGACCAGCCTGGTCAACACGCCCATGTCGGGCATACGCCTGCGGGTGGCCTCCGGCAACTTCGTCACCGCACGGCCCATCGGCGTGCGCAACGGCGTGGACTTCTGCCACACCGGCAAGGTCCGCCGCATCGATGCGGATGCCATCCGCGCGCAGCTGGCGCTGAACAACCTGGTGCTGCTCTCGCCGCTCGGCTACTCGCCCACCGGCGAGGCCTTCAACCTGAGCGCCGAGGAAGTCGCCACCGAGACCGCCATCGCGCTCAAGGCCGACAAGCTCATCTACCTCGGCAGCGCCCGCGAAAAACGCCCGCTGCCGGGACAGCTCGGCCTGAGCGATGCCGAACAGCTGCTGAAGCGCCGCAAGCAGCTGCATCCCGAGACGCGCCTGCACCTGGAAAATGCCATCAACGCTGCGCAACAGGGCGTGCGCCGCATCCATCTCGTCCAGCAGCAGCGCGACGGCGCCCTGCTGCTGGAACTCTTCACCCGCGATGGGGACGGCACGCTGGTGACCGCCGACATCTACGAGGGCGTGCGCGATGCACGCATCGACGACGTGGCCGGGATACTGGAACTCATCCGTCCGCTGGAAGAGGCCGGCACGCTGGTGCGTCGCTCGCGCGAACAGCTGGAGCTGGAGATCCAGCGTTTCGTGGTGGTGGAGCGCGACGGCATGATCATCGGCTGCGCCGCCCTCTATCCCTTCGAGGCCGAGGGCGTCGGCGAACTTGCCTGCCTGGCCATCCACCCGGACTACCGGCGCGGAGGCCGCGGCGACGTGCTGCTCGCCTACCTCGAGGCCCGCGCCCGCAAGCTCGGGCTCGCGCGCCTGTTCGTGCTCACCACCGAGACCCTGCACTGGTTCCGCGAACGCGGCTTCAACCCCGGCTCGCTCGACGACCTGCCGGTGAAGCGGCGCGAGCTGTACAACTACCAGCGGAACTCGAAGATTCTCTACAAAGCCGCAAGTCGGGAGTCATAGGTCGCTAGTCATTTGGCCGACTTGTAACTTGCGACTCGTAACTTGTAATTTGAGACTCAAGACTTCTTCCGCGCCAGCGTGAGCCCGTCCCCGATCGGCAGCAGCGACAGCTCCACCCGCTCGTCCCGGTGCACCGCCTCGTTGAAGCGGCGGATGGCGCGGGTGCTGGCCTGCTGGTCGGTCTCGTCGGCGACGGCGCCGCCCCAGAGGGTGTTGTCGATGGCGATCACACCGCCGGGGCGCAGCAGCTCGTAACAGCGTTCGTAGTAGGCAGGATAGTTCTGCTTGTCGGCATCGATGAAGGCGAAGTCGAAGCGCCCGGCCTCGCCCTCGGCGAGCAACCGGTTGAGGGTGTCGATGCCGGGACCGATCTCGAGCCGGATGCGCCCCTCCAGGCCGGCCTCCTGCCAGTAGCGACGGGCGATCTGCGTCCACTCCTCGCTGGTATCACAGCAGATGAGCTCGCCCGTCTCGTCCATGGCCCGGGCGATACACAGTGCACTGTACCCGGTGAAGGTGCCGATCTCCACGGCGCGTTGCACACCCAGCACCCCCACAAGCAGGCGCATGAACTGGCCCTGTTCGGGCGAGATCTGCATGCGCCCGTGCGGATGCGCCTGCGTCTCCTCACGCAGGCGTGCAAGCAGCGCGTCCTCGCGCAGCGAGACCTGCTTCAGGTAGTCGTAGAGTTCGTCGGACAGCCCCAGCGTGCGCGTCGACATGCCTCCTCCTTCATGCCGCCTCGTCCCCGTCGCCGACGAAGATGTCGCGATACCCCGTGTACATGCTCGCCAGCATGACGGGCACCATGACCAGCAGACCGAGGAAGAAGGGAATGGCAGCGAGCACGAAGAACAGGGTCATTATCAGCCCGTAGACGATCAACGGCAGGATGTTGCGCAGGCAGCCCACCAGGCTCAGCTTCATCGCCCGGATGGCGTCGACGTCGTCGTGCAACATCGCCAGCGAGGGGGCGAACCAGTAGGCCATGAGCACCGGGACGCTGAGCAGGAAGATGAACAGGCCGAAGAGGATCATGGGCAGCATCATGCTGGCCGGGTTCATGCCCTCGCCGTTGTTGGCGGCGAGAAACCCGATACCGAACAGGACGGGAACCATCACGACCGCGGTGATGACGATGGTCGCGAGCAGGTAGAGACCACCGATGGCCGCCAGCCGTCCCAGGCGGTCGCGAAAGCCGATGAAGAGGTGGTCCACCCGCAGGCCCGTCCCCTCGCGATCCAGTGTCCATGCCCCCAGCATCAGGCCACCGGTCATGATGGCCATCAGGATGGTGGCCAGCAGACCCACCATGGGAAGAATACTGAGAACGATGGTGATCACCATGAAGATCAGGCCGTTGAGAATCCAGATGACCGGGCTGCGGCCAAACAGGCGGAAGGCATCGGCGATCCACTTCCAGCCGTGGCCGATGGGCACGCGACGCGGCTCCACCAGGGCCCAGTCGCCGCCGGATGCCGTCACCAGATTGGCCTCCGGGGCCTGGTAGGGGTTGGTGGTCTCGTTCATGCCGACAGGCCTCCCTCGTTCGTGGTAGTGGTTGCAACCTCTTGATCGGCACCGGCCTCGGCCACGCCGAAGACCTCCCGATACAGCACGCCGTGCACGTTGACCAGCAACGGCGCGGCCCAGATCCAGCCGATCAGCGAGACGATGCCCAGCAGCAGGATGAGCCAGCTCACCAGCAGCAGCACGAAGACCTGGAACCAGTGGCGTGTGATCCCCCGCCGGGAGGTCTCCAGCGCCTGCCAGGGCCCCAGACGGCGATCGGCGCCCAGCGGCAGCGCGAGGGTGTAGGCAATGGCCAGGTAGATACCGGGCAGGATCAGCAGCAGGTAGCCGATGCCGGTGAGCAGGCTTTGCAGGAGCATGAGCCCGGCCAGCGGCAGGAACAGGCCGACATAGCCAAAGGCGGTATCGAAGGATGCCGTCAGCCCCGCCGCACGGCGCACGCCGATCATCAGGAGCCCGGCACCGAAGGGGGCCAGGACCGCATTGAGCAACAGCTGGGTGAGGTACTGTGCGGGGATACTGGCATTGAAGGCCTCCATGGAGCCCATCCACATCAGCCCCATGAAGTTGATCACCACGCTGGCCACGATGGCGATGAGGCCGACGACCAGGGCCGCCCCCCAGAAGCTGCCCTTCATCCCGCCGGTGAGCCGCCAGGCCTCGCCCAGCACCTCGCCGATCTCCAGACGGTAGTCACCGGCCAGCCCGCCGGCGAGGGTGTTGCCGGGGCGTACGCGCCCCGTGGGATCGGAGACCGGGGATTCCGGTGGCTGGTAGGGGTTTTCCTGGGTCATACGCGCGGCGTCCCTGTTGTTGTTATGCTTGAAGAGTCTACGCGCAACCCCGGCTGCGATGCCAGTCGCACCCGTTACCTGCAAATGCCTGCCGGTCAGCCAGGACCGCGGCAGGCCCGACAGAGGATGCCCCGTGCAAGCCAAGCTGCTGCATCAGCTGATCGAGACGGCCCGCGCCCCCGAAGGGGAGGTGCCCCTGCTGGATACCGCCCTGGCCATTGCCATGCTGGAATACCCGAACCTGGACCGGCAGGCCTACCGTCGCCGGCTCGACGAGTGGGCCAGGACCCTGCACCGGCGCCTGCCGGCGGACCCCGGCATCGAGGAACGCCTGCGCGCGCTCAACCAGTTCCTGTTCACCGAACAGGGCTTTGCCGGCAACCTCGAGAACTACTACGATCCGCGCAACAGCTTCATCAACGACGTCCTCGACCAGCGCCGCGGCATCCCGCTCACCCTGTCCATCATCTACATCGAACTCGGCCGGCGGCTCGGCCTGCCGCTGGAGGGCGTGAGTTTCCCGGGGCACTTCCTCGTCCGCCTCAGCATGGAGGACGGCGCCCTGGTGCTCGATCCCTTCAACCGCGGCATGAGCCTCTCCGAGGAGGATCTCGACCGGCTGCTCCAGGACGTGGCCAGCGATCGCCCGGACGACCTCGGCCGGCTGCTGGCCGCGGCGCGCAAGCCGGAGATCGTGATCCGCCTGCTGCGCAACCTCAAGGCCGTCTACCAACGCGACGGCCAGACCGAGAAGGCCCTGGAGATCGTCAACCTGATCCTGGCCATCGACCCCACGCAGTTGCCGGAGTACCGCGACCGCGGGCTGATCCTCACCGAACTCGACTGCAACCGGGCGGCCGCCGCCGACCTCGATCACTACCTCACCCACTACCCCACCGACGAGGATGCGGACGCGATCCGCGCCCTGATCGCGGAACTGGCCGAGGAGCCCCAGCGCCTGCACTGACCGTGGCATGCCATCGCCCGGCTGCGAATGTCCCGCGGCCCTGTGCGATACTGTGCGCATGAACGACCTCGAGACCTTTTACACCTTGGGCGTGGCCCTCGCGCTCGGCCTGCTGATCGGCGTGGAGCGCGGCTGGAAGGAGCGCGAGCTGGCCGAGGGCCGGCGCGTGGCCGGTATCCGCACCTTCGCCCTCATCGGCCTGCTCGGCGGGGTCTGGGGCCTGCTCTCCGAACAACTG
Source organism: Chromatiales bacterium (assembly GCA_014762505.1). NCBI lineage: Bacteria > Pseudomonadati > Pseudomonadota > Gammaproteobacteria > Chromatiales > Chromatiales bacterium. The sequence goes on from JABURS010000035.1 coordinate 146,911, forward strand.
GGCACCGCGGTGCTGGCCGTGGCCTTCGCCACGCTCGCGGCCGTGCTGGTGGGGGCCTATGCCCTGAGCCAGCGGCTGGACACCGACATCAGCATCACCGGCATCATCGCCGGCCTGCTGGCCTTCGCCTTCGGCGCCATGGCCACGCTGGGGCACACCTCGCTGGCGGCGGCCGGGGCCGTGGTGACCACCATCCTGCTCGGCGTGAAACCCGTGCTGCATTCCTGGATCAACCGCCTGGAGCAGAAGGAACTCTACGCCACGTTCAAGCTGCTGCTGATCTCGGTGGTCATCCTGCCGCTGCTGCCCAACGAGGGATACGGCCCCTGGGCGGTACTCAACCCCTACAGGATCTGGTGGATGGTGGTGCTCATCGCCGGCATCTCCTTCATCGGCTACTTCGCCATGAAGATCGTCGGCGAACGCCGCGGCATCCTGGCCACCGGGCTGTTTGCCGGGCTGGCCTCCTCCACCGCGGTGACAGTGAACTTCGCCCGTATCGCCCGCGGCGAGCGCGGCCTGGAAAACGTGCTCGCCGCCGGCACCCTGGTGGCCTGCGCCACCATGTTCCCGCGCATGCTGGTGGTCGCCGGCATCTTCAGCTGGTCGCTGGCCCTCGCCCTGCTGTGGCCGGTGCTGGTGATGATGGTCGTCAACTACCTTGCCGCCTGGGCCTTCTGGCAGCGCGCCGACAGCCACCCGGGCGGTGAGCGCGCCCGTCTGAGCAACCCCTTCGAACTCAGGCCCGCGGTGATCTTCGCCGCGCTGCTCACCGCCATCCTGCTGCTGTCGCGTGCACTGGAGGCCTCCCTGGGCGACGCCGGTCTCTACCTGCTGGCCGCCGCCTCGGGACTGGCCGACGTGGACGCCATCACCCTCTCCCTGGCCAACATGGTACGCGAGGGCCTGACCGTCTCCACGGCCGCGCTGGCCATCCTCATCACCGCCGTCGCCAACTCGCTGGTCAAGGGCGGGCTCGCGCTCGGCATCGGCGGCCGCCGCTTCGGCAGCCGTGTCGGCCTGACCCTGCTTGCTGTAGTATCCTCCGGCCTCGCCACCTGGTGGCTGATTTCGACTACGCCATGACGACCGACGACACACGCCTCGATGGTCTGCGCGACTGGCTCACGCAGCATACCGACCTCAAGCACTTTGCGCTCGCCCCGGCCTCGGCCGATGCGAGCTTTCGCCGCTATTTCCGCGTGACGGCGGACGGGACCAGCTACATCGCCATGGATGCCCCGCCCGAGAAGGAGGATTCGCGCCCCTTCGTCGCCATCGACCGGCTGCTCGAGGCCGCGGGCGTTAACGTGCCGCACATCCACGCCCTGGGGCTCGATGAGGGATACCTGCTGCTGTCCGATTTCGGCAACCGCCATTACCTCAGCGCCCTCGTGGAGGACAGCGTCGAAGCGCTATACGGCGATGCGCTCGCCACCCTGTTGCGCATCCAGCAGGCCCCGACCGATGACCTGCCGCACTACGACCGCCAGCTGCTGTGGCGCGAGATGGAGCTGTTCCGCGACTGGTTCCTCGGCACCCACCTCGGGCTGCGCCTCGACGCCACCCAGCATGCCGCCCTGGACGGGGCCTTCGAGGCCCTGATCCGGGCGGCCCTGGAACAGCCGCGGGTGTTCGTGCACCGCGACTACCACTCGCGCAATCTCATGGTCGTGCCCGAACGAAACCCGGGCGTGCTCGACTTCCAGGACGCCGTCCACGGCCCCCTGACCTACGACCTGGTCTCGCTGCTGCGCGACTGCTACATCGCCTGGCCGCGCCAGCGCGTGGAAGGCTGGGCGCTGGGCTATCGCGATCGCGCCGTGGCGGCCGGCATCATCGGGGCCGTGGACGACCGCGACTTCCTGCGCTGGTTCGACCTCATGGGCATCCAGCGTCACCTCAAGGCCATCGGCATCTTTGCCCGCCTCAACCACCGTGACGGCAAGCCGGGCTATCTCTCCGACATCCCGCGCACCCTCGACTACGTGCTCGCGGCCGGCCGGCTGTACGACGAGACCCTGCCCCTGTGCCGGCTCATCGAGCAGCTCGACATCCGTCGGCGGCTGACCGCATGAAGGCCATGATCCTCGCCGCCGGGCGCGGCGAACGCATGCGCCCGCTCACCGACACCACGCCCAAGCCGCTGCTTGCGGCCGGTGGCAGGCGGCTCATCGAATACCATCTCGACGCCCTGCGTGCCGGTGGCTTCCACGAAGTGGTCATCAACACCGCCCACCTCGGCCACCAGCTCGAGGACGCCCTGGGCGACGGCAGGGATCATGGACTCAGCATCACCTATTCCCACGAACCGCCGGGCGCGCTGGAGACCGGTGGCGGCATCCGGCACGCACTGCCGCTGCTGGGCGATGCCCCCTTTCTCGTCGTCAACGGCGATGTCTGGTGCGACTACCCGCTCGCAGCGCACGACCTGGCCGGGAACGACCTCGCCCACCTGGTGCTGGTAGACAATCCCGCCCATCACCCGCAGGGCGACTTTCATCTCGCCGCCGGTCGCGTGCACTGCAGCGGCGAGCCACGCCTCACCTTCAGCGGCATCGGCTACTACCACCCCGCCCTGTTCCGCGAACTGGAAGACGGACGCTTCCCCCTCGCGCCGCTGCTGCGCGAGGCGATGCAGGCCGGTCGCGTGAGTGGCGAACACCACCGCGGCCACTGGAGCGACGTCGGTACGCCCGAACGCCTGGCCGCGCTCGATGCCTTCCTCGCCGGCGAACGGCAGACACCGGCCTGATACCGGGAGCCGGTCGTGTTAAGGTTTTTGCACATGCACGAGACGATACTCCATGCCCTTTGACGAACAACGCGTCGCCGAATCCTTCGCCTTCGACCCCGCGCAGATCGACGCGCTGCGCACGGGCTGGCGCGACCTGCTCGACCTCGCCGTCTGGGGCGACCTGAAGACGCAGAAGATCGGTGCCGTACCCCGCCTGCGCAAACGCCTGCTGGAACTCGGCGAGAACCTGCGCTCGGTGATCAACGACCGCCGCTGGATCCCGCAGGAACGCGAGCGCATCAAGGGCGCCATGGGCGCCATGCTCAACCTGCGCGACGCCCTGCTGCAGCTCGAACGCGCCGCCCAGGTCATCGACGGCGGCGAGGACTTCGCCCGCTTCGAGACGGACCTGCTCGACTTTCGCCAGCAGCTGCTGGTCTTCATCGAAAAACACGAACGGCTCTGGGGGGACCTGCTGGAATCGCTGTACGACGAGCCGCTCGACGATGAAGACGATGACGACTGAGTACTAGGCAGGGAGAGGCCGGATGGGACAGGAGATCGACAGCAGCGACTTCACGCCGGCCGACTTCGCCGCCTTCCACGCCCGACTCGTCAGAGAGACCGAAACCCTGCAGCAGTGGGAGACGGGGGGACGACTCTCGCAACGCGGCCCGGTCGCCGGCTTCGAGATCGAGGCCTGGCTGATCGACCGCGACGCCCGCCCCGCTCCGCGCAACGACGCGTTTCTCGCCGCCAGCGACGACCAGCTCACCTCGCCCGAACTCGCCCGCTTCAACGTCGAGCTCAACAACCGTCCGCAGCCTCTCTGCGATCGCGCCTTCAGCCTGCTCGAGGCAGACATCGCCCAGACCTGGGAACACGCCAGCGAGATCGCCGAGGCCATCGGTACCCGCCTGGTGATGACCGGCATCCTGCCCACGGTCACGGCGGCCGATCTCAGCATGGCCAACATGTCGAATCTCAATCGCTACCGGGCGCTGAACGCCCAGGTGTTCCGCCAGCGCGAGCACCGCCCGCTGCGGCTCGACATCGCTGGCCACGAGCACCTGCGCTGCGAGCATCACGACGTGATGCTCGAGTCCGCCACCACCTCCTTCCAGCTGCACCTGCAGACGCCCATCGAACAGGCCGTGCGCGTGTACAACACCGCCATGCGGGTCTCGGCGCCGATGGTGGCCATCGCCGCCAACTCGCCCTATCTCTTCGGCCACGAGCTGTGGGAGGAGACGCGCATCCCGCTGTTCGAGCAGGCCGTGGAGATCGGCGGCTATGCCGGGGTCACGCGGGGCCCGCTGTGGCGCGTGGGCTTCGGCTCGGGGTACGCGCGCCACTCCATCCTCGAGTGCTTTCGCGAGAACCTGGAACACTACCCGGTACTGCTGCCCATGGCACTGGCCGACGACGGCACGCTGCCACACCTGCGCCTGCACAACGGCACCATCTGGCGCTGGAATCGTCCGCTGCTCGGCTTCGACGAGGACGGCAGGCCACATATCCGCATCGAGCATCGCGTCATGCCGGCCGGACCCACCGTGGTCGACCAGGTCGCCAACGCCGCCTTCTTCTACGGCCTGGTGCAGGCCCTGGCCGCCGACGACAGGGAAGCGCTCCCCTTCGCCCGGGCGCGCGACAATTTCTATGCGGCCGCCCGTCGCGGGCTGGCCGCTACCATCCGCTGGGACGATGACCGGCACGTGCCGATGCGTGAACTCATCCTGCATACCCTGCTGCCCGCGGCACGCAAGGGTCTGCGGCAACTGGGCATCGCACCGGATGACATCGCACGCTATCTGGACATCATCCAGGCACGCGCCGAGACCACGCAGAACGGCGCTGAATGGCAGCGGCGCTGGGTCACCGTGCACGGCCGTAACATGGCCAGACTCACCGAGGACTATCTGCGCAAACAGTGGCAGGGACAGCCAGTACACGAATGGGACCTGTAATCATGCGACCCGCACTGCTCACCGAGACCGACACCCTGCCCGACGGCCTGCTCGACACCGCGGCCCGTGACCTGCATCGGGTGCTGGACGGCCCGACGCTCATCCACCTGCCGGGACGGCGGGAGGCACCGCTGTTCGTCTCCGTGCTGCTGCACGGCAACGAAGACACGGGGCTGGTCGCGATCCAGACACTGCTGCAACGCTACGCCGGGCAGGAACTGCCACGCGCCCTGTCGCTCTTCATCGGCAACGTCGCCGCCGCCCGCGAGGGTCGCCGCCGTCTGGACGGCCAGCCCGACTACAACCGCTGCTGGCCCGGCACCGAGCTGCCGTCCTGCGAGGAAACGCGCATGATGGATTACATCGTCCAAACCATGCGCCGACGCCGGGCCTTTGCCAGCGTGGACGTCCACAACAACACCGGCCTCAACCCCCACTACGCCTGCATCAACCGGCTGGACAACGCCTTCCTGCAGCTCGCCGTACTGTTCGGCCGCACCGTGGTCTACTTCATCCGCCCGCGCGGCGTCGCCTCCATGGCCATGGCCGAGCTCTGTCCGTCCACCACCCTGGAATGCGGCAAGCCCGGCCAGGTCTACGGCGTGGAACATGCCGTCGAATACCTCGACGCCTGCCTGCATCTCGCCGAGATCCCCTCGCATGCCGTGAGCGAACATGACATCGATCTCTTCCACACCGTCGCCCAGGTGAAGGTGCCGGACGCATTCAGCTTCAGCTTCGGCCATAGCGCCGCCCACATCGCCTTCGACCCGGAACTCGAACGCATGAACTTCCGCGAGGTGCCGGCCGGCACCGAGTTCGGTGTCATCGACGCACTCGCCGATGCGCGACTCGTCGCCTACGACGAGACCGGCGCCGACGTCACCGACGACTACTTCGAGATCCGCGACCAGCGCATCCTGCTCAGGCGCGCCATGATGCCCTCCATGCTCACGCTGGACGAACGGGTGGTGCGGCAGGACTGCCTCTGTTACCTGATGGAGCGAATGGGGGCGGGACTTAGGGGTGAAGTGTGAGGTAGGGAGGGCCGGGCCATTCAAGCGGGTATTGTCACAGAGGTCACAGAATAAACGGGGTTTGCCTTCCCTCTGTGCGCTCTGTGTCCTCTGTGGCGAATAGACATTTCGCCTCACGCCTCACGTGTCCTCCCACGACGGACGACGGACCACTGACAACGGACGGCGCGTTCAGGCAGGCGGGCATACCAGCCCCTGCTGCACACGACTACTCCTCGGTCACAGTTTCAACCAGGTACCGCCAGACCCTGAGCGTGTCCGACCAGTGGTCGGCCGGCAGACCGGCCTTGCGCTTGAGCTGGCGCAGGAACTCGGCGGGGTCGGGCAACTGTTCCCATACGCTCGGCAGGAAGGTCCCGCGTCGCGCGCCTTCCTGCAGGATTAGGCCATCGACTCCGGGACGCAGCTGGCGGACGAGGTCGGACTCGTCCTCGAACACCAGCTCTTCGGGTGGGCCGAGGATGGCGATATCGATTGTCAGGTCGTCGAGCTCATCGGCTCGCAGCGGGGGAAAGCGGGGATCGCGAAAGGCGGCGGCGAAGGCATGTTCGGCCACGTCCTGCGCCAGGGGTTGATGCGGCTCGAGCGTGCCGATGCAACCGCGCAGCTCGCCGTGACGCCTGAGGGTGACGAAGGTGCCGCCCGTCTTTCGCAGGCGGGGCGGCAAGTCGTCGTGCGCGAGACGGAGGGGTTGCCCGCCATGCAGGCCCTGCTCGATGGACTGCCGCGCGACATCCAGCAGCTGCCGACGCTCGCCGGCGTCGAGCGCGGCCTCAGGCACGGCGCTCACTCGCAGACATAGGCCCCGTAACCCACCACCTGATCACGCGGCCCGGCGGTATCGCCGGAGCTGCGCAGGTCGATGTTCCGGCACTGCAGTCCATGGCGCTGCACCGCATTCAGCAGCCCCTGGATGGGCAGGCGGCCGCAGGCCTGTTCGGGGCGGATCTTCCCTGGCTCCAGCGCCTCGATGGCCCGGGTGGTCCGCTCGTCCATGCGCCGCGCGGTCTGGTAGTCGTGGTAATGGCTGAGGTCGGAGCTCACCACGATCAGCGTCTCGTCCCCGCCCCACAGGGCCTCGATCACACGGTCGACCTCCGCGGCCTCGCCCGATCCCACCACCAGAGGCACGAGTGCGAAGTCGCCGAGCGCGACCTGCAGAAAGGGCAGATGCACCTCGAGGCTGTGCTCCTGCTCGTGGGCCGGATCGAAGACGAAGACATCGGACAGGGATACCACCCGCTCGATGGCCTCACGGTCCAGCGGCACGTCCCCGAGCGGGGTCTCGAAGTAATCCGCGCTGCTGGCGGCCACACCGTAAAAGCCCACCCGGTGGGCCGGCCCCAGCAACACCACCCGCTCGATGGGCCGCCGGCGATTGCGCAGGCGGGCATAGGCCGAGGCGGCGACGGCGCCGGAGTAGATATAGCCCGCATGGGGGGCGATCACGGCCTTGGGCGGGAGCTCGTCACTGCGGGCCTGGTCGAGAAACCCCTCGACCATCTCGCGCAACTCGGCCGCACCGGCCGGGTAGAACATGCCGGCCACGGCGGCGCGGCGAATCAGGGGGGCAGGCTGGGCTTGTGCATTCATGGTGGTTCGTCCTTTGGTGTAAGTGATCAGGGCGTCACTGAGGCATGTTTTTCCCTACATGCTCTTTGAGAGCTCGCCCGAAGCAGGTCAGAAAACAGCCTCGGGCATGACAATGGCTCGCTGTGAAAGCTTAGTCGACAGACATCGCCTCTGCATTGATTGTAGTCATGCGACAACCGGAAAAATCGCTGGTTCCGGCCTGACCAGCAACCTATAGTCAGGCTGTGACACCCGTTTGACGCAGGGAGCGAGAGCGCATGCAGACCACCATCCCCACCCGTTACTGGCACCGCCTCGAGGACGGCCGCATCCAGTGCGACGTCTGTCCCCGCTTCTGCAAGCTGCACGAGGGCCAGCGCGGCCTGTGCTTCGTGCGGGCCAACGAGGGCGACCAGATCGTGCTCACCTCCTACGGCCGCTCCTCGGGCTTCTGCGTCGACCCCATCGAGAAGAAACCGCTCAACCACTTCCTGCCGGGCACGCCGGTGCTCTCCTTCGGCACCGCCGGCTGCAACCTGGCCTGCAAGTTCTGCCAGAACTGGGACATGAGCAAGTCGCGCGAACTGGACACGCTGATGGACGAGGCCTCACCGGAGACCCTGGCGCGGGCGGCGAAGGAGCTGGGCTGCCGCAGCGTGGCCTATACCTACAACGATCCGGTGATCTTCATGGAATATGCCATCGACACGGCGAAGGCCTGCCGCGAGCAGGGCATCAAGTCGGTGGCGGTCACGGCCGGTTACATCACCCCCGAACCCCGCGCCGAGCTCTTCCGGTGGATGGACGCGGCGAACGTGGACCTCAAGGGCTTTACCGAGGCCTTCTACTGGAAGATCTGCGGCGGCCACCTCGACCCGGTGCTCGACACCCTGAAATACATCCGCCACGAGACCGACTGCTGGCTGGAGATCACCACGCTGCTGATCCCGGGCGAGAACGACTCCGACGAGGAGATCGACACCATGACCCGCTGGGGGATGAAGGAGCTCGGCCCGGATGTCCCCTGGCACTTCACCGCCTTCCACCCGGACTGGAAGATGATGGACCATCCCTCGACCCCGCCGGCCACCCTCACCCGCGCCCGTGAGATCGGCCTGAAAAATGGTCTGCGGTACGTCTACACCGGCAACGTGCACGATCCGCAGGGCGGCAGCACCTATTGCCACGGCTGCGGGACACGCCTGATCGGGCGCGACGGCTACGTGATCACCGACTGGGCACTGACCGGGGACGGCCACTGCCCGCAGTGCGGCACCGCCTGTGCCGGCGTCTTCGAGGCGCAACCGGGTCACTGGGGTGCCAAACGCATGCCGGTACGGCTGGCCAACTACGCCGCCACGCACAAACCCGCATGACGCAGCCCGGCGAACACGTCACAATGGTGGCATGGAATCGCTGACCGCCCATCTGCTCACCCTCTCGCCCATCACCCTCGGTCTGCTCGGCAGCCTGGTGGCCGGCCTCGGCACCGGCATCGGGGCGCTGCCCATGTACGTGGCCCCACGCCTCACGCCCCGCGCCCAGGACCTGCTGCTGGGGCTCAGCGCCGGCATCATGCTGGCGGCCACCTTCTTCTCGCTGCTGCTGCCGGGCCTGGAAAGCGTGGCGGCCGACAGCCTACTCAGCCCGCCGCTGGTGATGTTCGGCGGCATCCTGCTGGGTGCGGCGGGCCTGTGGTTCATCCACAAGCACGTGCCCCACGAACATCTCATCATGGGCCACGACGGGCCCGAGATTCAGGGCATCCAGCGCATGTGGCTGATCGTCTTCGCCATCACGCTGCACAACTTTCCGGAAGGACTTGCGGTGGGGGTGGGCTTCGGCGGGCCCGACATCAACAACGCCATCGTGCTGATGATCGGCATCGGCCTGCAGAACATGCCGGAGGGGCTGGTGGTCGCCGTGGCCCTGCTGGCCGCCGGCTACAGTCGCACGCAGGCCTTCCTGCTGGCCCTGCTCACGGGGCTGGTGGAGCCCGTCGGCGGTCTGGTGGGGGTGACGGCGGTCGGTTTCGCCGACGCCCTGCTGCCCTGGGGGCTGGCCGTGGCGGCCGGCGCCATGCTGTTCGTCATCAGCAACGAGATCATCCCCGAGACCCACCGCCGCGGCAACCAGGCCCCGGTGACCTTCACCCTGCTCGCGGGCTTTGGCCTGATGATGGTCCTCGACCAGGCCCTGGGGGCCTGACCACGCAGCAGCGAAAGCCCGACTGCCGGGCAGCGGGCTGGCGGGTCGTCAGTGGATCGCCTCAAGGGCGCATGTCATCCCGATCACCTCTGTGATCTCTGTGCACTCTGTGGCAAAAGGGCTTGTCCCCGCTGCTAGAACCCCGCGTCCCAGAAGGTGGTGACACGGTAGAGGATCGCCGCCAGCACCGCGGTGGCCGGCACCGTGATCACCCAGGCGGCGACGATGCACAGCACCATGGAGCGCTTCACCAGCTGGCTCTTGTAGGCCTTCTTCATGGCCTTGCGCTCCTTCTTGGCGAACACCAGCCCCGCGTCGTTCTCCTTCGCACGCTGCTTCATCTCCGCCAGCATCACGCGCTTCTCCGCCACCGGCGCGGCCTCGAAGACCTTGAGATAGGCCTCCACGGCGGTCCGGTCCTTGCCCTTGTGGCCGGCGATGATGATGGCCTCCATCTTCGCGTAGTTGGTCTTGAGGTATTCGCGCAGGAAGCCCACGCCGAACAGGGCGCCGATGGTCACGTGCGTGGTGGAGACCGGCATGCCCAGCTGGGCGGCCACGATCACCGTGAGCGTGGCCGACATGGCGATGGCATAGGCACGCATGCGGTCGAGCTCGGTGATCTCGCGCCCCACCGTGCGGATGAGGCGGGCGCCGTAGAGTGCGAGGCCGGCGGCCAGACCCAGCGCGCCCAGCACCATGATCCACAGCGGTGCCGGGGCCTTGCTCGCTACCTGCCCGCTGATGATGGCCTCGTAGATGGCCGCCAGCGGACCGATGGCATTGGCCACGTCGTTGGCGCCGTGGGCGAAACTCAGCAGGGCAGCAGCGAAGATCAGTGGCCAGGTGAACAGCCCGTTCACGCCGTCCTTGCTGTTCTCGCTCACCACGGCGCGGCGCCGCAACGGCAGGCGCACCAGGAAATACACCGCAATAGCCACGCCCAGGCCGGTCAACAGGGCATAACCGATGGGCAGTCGCGCGATCGCGCCCAGTCCCTTGATGAACATGTAGGTGGTAAAGGCCAGCGCCATCACCGCCACCAGCCAGGGGACCACGCGTCCGGCGGCCAGGTGCATGTCGCGGCGATAGGTGATGGTGCGCTTGATGAGGTAGAGGAAGGCGGCCGCGATCACCCCGCCCAGCAGCGGCGAAACCACCCAGCTGGCGACGATGGAACCGATGGTCGCCCAGTTGACGAGCCCCCAGCCGCCGGCGGCGATGCCGGCGCCCATCACCGCGCCGATGATGGAATGGGTGGTGGAGACCGGGGCGCCCAGGGCGGTGGCCAGGTTCAGCCACAGCGCCGCCCCCAGCAGGGCCGCCAGCATCAGCCAGGCAAAGTCGCCCACCTGCGTGATCTGGGCGGGATCGATGATCCCCCCCTTGATGGTGCTCACCACCTCCCCGCCGGCCACGATGGCGCCCATGGCCTCGAACACGGCGGCGATCACGATAGCCCAGCCGAGCGTCACGGCCCGCGAACCCACCGCCGGGCCGAGGTTGTTGGCCACGTCGTTGGCGCCGATGTTCATGGCCATGTAGGCCCCCACCACCGCCGCGGCGATCAGCAGCAGCAGGGCCTGGGCACCGAGGTCCGGTATCCCGTCGGTATGCCACAGGGCGTACACGAAGACGCCGATCATGAAGATCAGCCCCGCGGTCAGACGCAGGTACTCGGGGTTGCGGATGCTGGCCACGTTCGTCGACTTGCCTGTGCTCATGGTGTCTCGCCCGGTTTGAATACTGGCCCGAATGTTACATTAATATGACAGCCGGGACAGGGGCTACACTCCTCCCTGGCACGACCTACCACCCTGGAGAAAGGCATGCTCGAATACCATCTCGTGGCCGAGCGCATCGACGAGCACGGCACGCTGGCGCAGGCCGGTGACGCACAGCTCACCCTCGATACCGACATGCAGGGTCGCGACGACGCCCTCAGCCCGCCCGAGCTACTGCTCGCCGCCCTGGCGGCGTGCATGGTGCGCGCCATCCAGCGCGCCCTGCCCCTGCTGCGCATGCAGATCGGCAGCCTGCGCATCGAGCTGCGCGGCTGGCGCCAGGACAGCCCGCCGGCCATCGCCCGCATCGAGTACACGATCACGGTGGCGACCGGGGCCGACGAGGAGACGCTCGACCTCCTGCATCGCAATGTGCAGAAGGGCACCATCTACCGCACCCTGTCCGCGGGCACCGAACTCTCGGGGCGCATTCGCCACGCCTGAAGCGCACCGGACTATACTCGGTGGATGGCCCATCTGCCGAGGAGGTCACGCCATGGGCATCAGCACCACGCTAAAACAGTATCTCGACGACCACGGCATCGCCTACGAGCTCGTACACCACGACCCCACGCCCTCGGCCAACCGCAGCGCCGAGGCCGCCCACATCCCGGGGGACCGTCTGGCCAAGGCCGTGGTACTGGAAGACGCCGGCCACTACCTGCTCGCTGCCCTGCCCGCCACCCACCGCCTCCAGCTCGCCCGCCTGCACCACGAGCTGGGCGAACTGGTGGGACTGGCCACCGAACGGGAGGTGAGCGCCCTGTTCGCCGACTGTGCCCCCGGCGCCGTCCCGGCCCTGGGTCCGGCCTATGGCATGGAGACCCTGGTCGATAGCAGCCTCGACACCCAGGACGACATCTATCTCGAGGCCGGCGACCATGAATCCCTGGTCCACCTGAGCGGGTCCGCATTCCGCAACCTGCTGGGCAAGGCTCGCCACGGCGACTTCAGTGTCCATATCTGAAGCACCGCATGACCCGGGATGGAATAAGCACCTCCATCCATACGTCTTTACAGTCAGTGATCGGGCGTTCGTCTCGTATCGTCACGATCACAGCCCGGTCCACTGGCCCTGGCCGGGCACATAAAAACAATGCATAACGCATGGCCAACCCTAAACAGACAGGAATGGAAGGAGTTCTACCCATGAAAAGACTCGTCATGTCACTGATATCCATCGCTGCCGTCATGATTGCCTTCTCCGGCGCTGCCTTTGCCGGCGACTACGGCAAGCAGAAGGCCGTCTACCACATCAACTCCGGCGACGCCAAGACCCACATGGCCGCCCTGCGCAACATCCAGAACCACATCAACGCCGTCGGCGCCGAGAACATGGAGATCAAGGTCGTGATGCACAGCGGCGGTGTCGACCTGCTCAAGGGCGCCAAGGCCAACGAGGACCTGCGCTCCCGCGTCGACAGCCTGAAGATGCAGAACGTCGAGTTCCAGGTCTGCGCCAACACCCTCAAGGGCAAGGGCATCGACTACAAGAAGGACCTCTACGACGTGAAGGAAAGCGACATCGTCCCCAGCGGCGTCGCCCATCTCTCCCACCTGCAGGGCCAGGGCTACACCTACGTCAAGCCCTGATCGGCGGCAGCAGTCGTCACCACGCAAAAGGCCCGGGATCTACCGGGCCTTTTGCGTTGGGCAGACATCAACCGATTCATTCGCCGAGCAACCGGAACACCGCTGAGTGGTCCAGCTCGCCGTCGATCTCCTCGACCACCCGCCGGATGAGATCGGCAGCGGCGCGCACGGCCGTGACATCGAGCCCCAGGGACTCGGCCTCGGCCAGGGCGATACCCAGGTCCTTGGTATGCAGGCGGGCCTTGAAGCCCGGCGTGTAGTTTTCGTCCAGCATGCGCTGGCCGTGGACCTCGAGGATCTTCGAACCGGCAAAGCCGCCGAGCAGGGCCTCGCGCACACGGGCGGCATCCACCCCCTCGCGCCGGGCTAGCTGCAGGGCCTCGGCCACGCCGACCAGGGTCTGGGCGACGACGATCTGGTTACAGGCCTTGGCCACCTGCCCTGCCCCGTTGTCGCCGACGTGCACGATGTTCCTGCCCATGAGGTCCAGCAGCGGCCGCACCCGCGCCAGGGCCTCGGCCTTGCCCCCCACCATGATGGAGAGCGTGCCGGCAACCGCGCCCTGCTCGCCCCCGGAGACCGGGGCGTCGAGCATCTCGATGCCCTGCCCGGCGAGCCGGGCCGCCATCTCGCGGGTGGCGCTGGGGGAGATGGTGCTCATGTCGACGACGACACTGCCGGGTCGGGCCCCGTGGACGACACCCTGGTCACCGAGCAGCACCTCTTCCACGTCTGGCGTGTCGGACACGCAGGTGAAGATCACCTCGGCCTGCGCGGCGGCCTCGGCCGGCGAGTCCCAGGCCCTGGCGCCTGCCGCCACCAGCGGCTCGGCCGCCTCGGCCCGGCGGGCATAGACATGCATGTCGTGGCCACCGCCCATCAGGTTCAGCGCCAAGGGGCGCCCCATGATGCCGGGGCCGATAAAGGCGAGAGAGGTCATGGACTTAAGTTAGCCCCCGGAGGGTACTCAGGCAAGCGGAGGGAGAGAGGTGAAGTGTGAAGTGTGCTTCTAGTGCGTCTCCAGCCGGCGCAGCACGCGCTGCACCATGTCCCGCTGCATGTCCTCGCGTAGCAGGGCCTCTTCGCCGGCGGTACTGTGTACATTGGTCTCGTCGAAGCTGAGTTCGCGGGTGGCGGTGAGGGTGACAGGGGCACGCCTGAAGTCATTGCCGATGCCACGCGCGTCGAAGCGGACGCTGGTCATGAGCTCGTATTCACGCACCGTGGCCTGATTGCCGACCGAGAGTACGCGACGCGTATCGCGCCGTTCCAGGAATCGCAGCTGTGCGGTGGCCTGCTCGGGCCCATCCACCACCTCGACGCCCATGGCGCGCAGCTGGCGCTTGAGCTCCAGGAACAGGACGTCGCGCGCATCCAGGCCGCTGATGTAGGTACGCGCCATCTCGGGCGGCAGGTTGGCCGCACCGCGCAACTGGAAACCGCAGCCCGCGGCCAACAGGGCGGCGAGCAGGAGCAGGACCAGGCGCGAGGCGCGGCGCGACACCTCAGCCCACCACCACGTTCACCAAGCGACCGGGCACGACGATGATCTTGCGCACCGTCTTGTCCTCGAGGAAGCGCTGCACGTTCCCGTTGGCGAGCGCGGCCTCCTCGATCTGCTCCTTGCTGGCCGCGGCGGGCACCTGGATGTTGGCGCGCAGCTTGCCGTTGACCTGCACCACCAGCTCGATGCTGTCGGAGACCAGGGCCGACTCGTCGACCGCGGGCCAGCGCGCGTCGATCACCGCATCGGCATGGCCGAGGGCCTGCCACAGGGCGTGGCAGGCATGCGGGATGATGGGCGAGAGCATCAGCACCACGGCCTCCAGTGCCTCCTGCATCAGGGCGCGGCCCTGGACCGAGTCGTCCTCGAACTTCGACAGGTCGTTCAGCAGCTCCATGTTCGCGGCGATGGCCGTGTTGAAGGTATACCGGCGACCGACGTCGTCGCTCACCTTCTGGATGGTCTGGTGCAGCTTGCGGCGCAGGGCCTTCTGCGCGTCGTTCATGGCGGCGGGATCGACCAGATCGGCCGGCCCGCGGTTCACGTGTTCGAAGACCTGCCGCCACAGGCGCTTGATGAAGCGCGAGGCACCGTCCACCCCCGAGTCGGACCACTCCAGCGACTGATCCGGTGGGGCGGCGAACATGGTGAACAGACGCACGGTATCGGCGCCGTAGCGGGCAATGAGTGCCTGCGGGTCCACGCCATTGTTCTTGGACTTGGACATCTTCTCGGTACCGCCGATCTCCACCGGCTGGCCATCGGAGCGGAGCACCGCCTGCACGGGGCGTCCCTTCTCGTCGCGCGTCACCTCCACGTCGGCCGGGTTGAACCAATCCTTGCGGCCGCTGGCGTCCTGGCGGTAGTAGGTGTCGGCCACCACCATGCCCTGGGTGAGCAGGCGCTTGAAGGGCTCGTCGCCGCCGATCAGGCCCATGTCGCGCATCAGCTTGTGGAAGAAGCGCGCGTACAGCAGGTGCAGCACGGCGTGCTCGATACCGCCGATGTACTGGTCCACCGGGGTCCAGTAGGTGGCGCGTTCGTCGAGCATGGCCTGGTCGTTGTCCGGGCAGGCGTAGCGCGCGTAGTACCAGCTCGACTCGAAGAAGGTGTCGAAGGTGTCGGTCTCGCGCTCGGCCTTGCCGCCACAACTCGGGCAGGTGGTCTCATAGAACGAGGGCATCTGCTTGATCGGCGAACCCACGCCCTCGAAACTCACGTCCTCCGGCAGCACCACCGGCAGCTGGTCCTCGGGCACCGGCACCGAGCCGCAGCTCGGGCAGTTGATCATGGGGATCGGGCAGCCCCAGTAGCGCTGGCGCGAGACGCCCCAGTCGCGCAGGCGGTAGTTCACCTTGATGCGGCCGTGGCCGGCCTGCTCCAGGTGGCTGGCAATGGCCGCGAAGGCCTCGTTGGAGGACAGCCCGCTGAACTCCCCGGACTCGCCCAGGATGCCCTTCTCGGTATAGGCGCCGGCCTCGAGATCGACCGTCTCGGCCCCGTCGCGCGGGAAGATCACCTGGCGGATCGGCAGACCGTAGGCCTTTGCGAACTCCCAGTCGCGCTGGTCGTGGGCCGGCACCGCCATCACCGCGCCCGAGCCGTATTCCATGAGCACGAAGTTGGCCACCCACACCGGCACCGTCTCGCCCGTGACCGGGTGCACGGCCCGAAAGCCGGTATCCATGCCCTGCTTCTCCAGCGTGGCCATGTCGGCCTCGGCCACCTTGGTGTAACGGCAGGCCTCGACAAAGGCGGCGAGGTCGGGATTGCCCCCGGCGGCGCGCAGGGCCAGGGGATGCTCCGGCGCCACGGCCACGTAGGTCACGCCCATCAGGGTGTCGGGGCGGGTGGTGAAGATGGTGAGCGGGTCGGTCTCGCCCGCCACCACGAACTGCATCTCCACCCCCTCGGAGCGTCCGATCCAGTTGGCCTGCATGGTGCGCACCTGCTCGGGCCAGCCGTCGAGCTGACCGAGGTCGTCCAGCAGCTGGTCGGCGTAGTCGGTGATCTTGAGGAACCACTGCGGGATCTCGCGGCGCTCCACCGGCGCACCGGAGCGCCAGCCCTTGCCGTCGATCACCTGCTCGTTGGCCAGTACCGTCTGGTCCACCGGGTCCCAGTTCACCGTGGCCTTCTTCTTGTACACCAGCCCCTTCTCGTAGAGCTTGGTGAAGAACCACTGCTCCCAGCGGTAGTACTCGGGCCGGCAGGTGGCGAGCTCGCGCCCCCAGTCGTAGCCAAAACCCAGGCTCTTCAGCTGCTCGCGCATGTAGGCGATGTTTTCGTAGGTCCACTTCGCCGGCGGCACCTTGTTCTTGTGCGCCGCGTTCTCGGCGGGCAGGCCGAAGGCGTCCCAGCCCATGGGCTGCAGCACGTTCTTGCCCTGCATGCGCTGGTAGCGGGCGATCACGTCGCCGATGGTGTAGTTGCGCACATGCCCCATGTGCAGGCGGCCGGAGGGGTACGGGAACATGGAGAGGCAGTAGAACTTCTCCCGCCCCGCGTCCTCGCGCGCACGGAAGACATGGTGACTGTCCCAGTAATTCTGGGCCTGCGACTCAATCGCCTGGGGATCGTATTGTTCGTGCATGGGGCCTGTCATGGCTGGATTGCATGGGGATGGAAGCATACCAGCGCCCGCGAGCCCGCCACAACTCGCGGTCCGCGCCTGATCCGGATCAATGGGCAAGGTCCGGCGAAGCCTTTATGCTATAAGCAACCACCAGACAGGAGCGTTTGCGATGACCGAAAGCCAGAAGCCGCACGAAGAGCACCGCCTCGATCTCTATCACCGGATGATGGAGCGGGTGAAGCACTCCATCGAAGAGGCGGAGGAAAAGGCCCGACCGCGCATCGAGCATGCCCTGGAGGCGGCGCGCGAGAAGAGCATCGAGCTCGGGGAGACCACCCGCGAGGAGGCTGAGGAGATCGCCGAGTACATCCGGCGCGACCTTGCCGAGATCGGCGCCTACCTGCACGAGAGTGGCGAGGACATCGGCACCTGGTTCCACATGGACCTGGAACTGATCGAGGCCAACCTGCTCGACCTCATCACCTCCGTGGCCGACCGTACCCGCGTCGAACTCGCCGAGATCGCCGCCCGCGCCCAGGTCGCCAACATCTACCAGACCGGCGAGATCACCGGCCCCGGCACCCTGACCTGCAGCGAATGCGGCGAGGAACTGCACTTCAAGAAGGCCGGCCACGTCCCGCCCTGCCCCAAGTGCCACGCCACCACCTTCACCCGCAAGAGGCCCTAAGGCGGTCCACCTTACAACCTCCACCGCAGGGCGGCCAGCAGCCCCAGCACCAGGGCCGCCATCACCACCACCGGCCAGTTCCCCCAGCGGGCATAAGGCGTCATGCCCTCGTAGGGCTGCACCTCGGCATTGAGCACATGCCGCTCGAACTGGGGGGAGACGGCGACCAGCCGCCCCCTGGCGTCGATGATGGCGGACACCCCCGTGTTGGTGGCACGCACCATCCAGCGCCCGCTCTCCAGGGCACGCATGCGTGCGAGTTCCAGGTGTTGCCAGGGGGCGAGGCTGTCACCGAACCAGGCGTCGTTGCTGACGTTGATGAGATAGGCCGCTTCGGGCAGGGCCTCGATCACTTCCTCGCCGAAGGCGTCCTCGTAGCAGATCGAGGCGCCGACGGGGTGGCCGTTGACCTGCAGCAGCGGCCGGCCGCTGCCGGTACCCAGGTCGGACATGGGAATGACGACGAAGCGGTCCAGCCAGCCCAGCAGTCCGCGCAGCGGCGTGTACTCGCCGAAGGGGACGAGGTGGCGCTTGTGGTAGACGTCGAGCTCGCCGTCCAGGGCGACCAGGCTGTTGTAGTAGGTACCGTCCTGCGGGTCCCGCACGAAGATCCCGGTGACCAGCGCCGTCCCCTGGGCATGGGCATCGGCGGCCAGCGGCAGCAGGTAGTCCTCGGCCACCTGCCCGAGGGTGGCGGGGATGGCCGACTCCGGCCACACGATCACGTCACGGCCGAAGTGCGCGCGGGTCAGCTTCTCGTAGAGCGCGAGGGTCGGCTGGAACTGCTCGCGCCGCCACTTGTCCTCCTGCGCGATGGACGGCTGAACGATGCTCACGCTCAGCGTCTCGCCCACCGGTCGCGTCCAGGGCAGCGCCGTCAGCAACAGCCCGCCCAGGACCAGGGCCACGACGCCACCACCGGCCACCCAGCGTCGCCGACCGGACAGCACCAGCAGACCGACCAGCCCCGCGGCCAGCAGCGCCGCCACCAGGCTCGCGCCATAGGCACCGAGCACCGGCGCATAGCCCATCAGCCAGGAATCGACCTGCGGATGGCCGAGCAACAGCCAGGGAAAGCCGGTGAAGAGCCAGCCGCGCACCCACTCGTGGAGCACCCAGCCGAAGGGCAGTGCCATCAGCAGGGCCGGCGTACCCAACCTGAAACGGCGGCCAAGGCCCGCCAGCAGGCGGCCGATGATCGCGGGATAAAGTGCCAGCACGGCGATGAACAGCGCGGTGAACAGCCCGGCCAGCGGCGCCACCGCATTACCGAAGAGATGGATGCTGTTGTACACCCAGGACACGCCCACCCCGAACTGTCCCAGGCCGAACAGGTAGCCGCGCCAGAAGGCACGTCGCGGGGAGACCTGCAGCCAGAGCAGGAACAGCAGCGCGGGCGAGAGGATGGACAGCAGCCGCCATTCGAAGGGGGCGAAGGCCAGCGGCAGCAGGGCACCGGCCACGAGCGCGAGCAGGTCACCCAGTCGCGGCCGGGCCGCGAGCCACTGCAGCCAGTTCATGCGGGATCAGGCCTCGGGCTCGTCGCCGCCGTTGGCCCGCAGGCTGAGCTGCAGCAGATGGATGCGGCGATTGTCGGCGCGCAGCACCTTGAAGTCGAAGCGGTCGACCGTGATCTCCTCGCCGCGCTTGGGCACGTGGCCGAAGCGGTTCATCAGCAGGCCGCCGATGGTGTCGAACTCCTCGTCGCTGTACTCGGTGCCGAAGTATTCGTTGAATTCGTCGATCGGCGTCAGCGCCTTGACCGTATAGCGGTTGTCGGTGTGACGCAGGATGTCGTGGCCATCGTCGACGATGTCATGCTCGTCGTCGATCTCGCCGACGATCTGCTCGAGCACGTCCTCGATGGTCACCAGGCCCGACACGCCGCCGTACTCGTCCACCACGATGGCCATGTGGTTGTGGCTGTTGCGGAACTCGTTGAGCAGCACATTGAGACGCTTGCTCTCGGGGATGAAGACCGCCGGACGCAGGTAGTCCTGGATGTCGAAGTCCTCCTCGCGCTGCTCCGCCGCGTAGAAGCGCAGCAGGTCCTTGGCCAGCAGGATGCCCTCCACGTCATCGCGACTGTCGCCCACCACGGGGAACCGCGAATGGGCCGAGTCGATGATCACCGGCAGCATCTCCGCCACCCGCGCATCGTGCTCCACCACCACCATCTGCGAACGCGGGATCATGATGTCCCGTACCTGCATCTCCGAGACCTGCAGCACGCCCTCGATCATGGCGAGCGCGTCCATGTCCAGCAGTTCCCGCTGCTGCGCCCCGCGTAGCAGTTCGATCAACTGCTCACGATCCCGGGGCTCCCCCAGCAGCACCTGGCTCAGGCGATCCAGCCAGCGCGACTGGGAGGAAGAGGTACTAGGTCGGTCTTCTTTCATTTGAAATGCTGTCCGTTGTCCGTTGTCAGTGGTCCGTTGTAAAAACTCAGGCCCGTGGTGCATGGCCCGACGACTTTCCGATCGATTTTAGATAGGCATTCAGCCTTGGGCTAAATTCATCCAGCGTGACCCTGAGTCGGTCGATATCCTCGTCCGACAGCAGACCGCGCGTATATGCGCGGCGAAGCCAGTGCTGGACTTCCGTCAGAGACCCACGCGCGATCCGTACGAACCGCCGGTTATCCTGATATGACCCGCGTGCATTACCTTCAGCAATATTCGCACCAATGCTGTCAGCTGCCCTGACGAGCTGTTTCCCGACCGTGTCCCGGGGGAACGGCTGCCATCTGGAGACGACCTCCCACACGGCATCGGCCAGGGTCTCGGCGAGTGCATAAACATGCAATTTCTGAAAATTCGGCTTCTGCATACAACCCTCCCTGGTCGAATGTCTCTCACCACCCGTCTCGAGCCATACCAGACCTCAGGGACCGGGAGTGTAACAACTGACAACGGACCACTGACGGCGTACGGTCTTTACGCATAAGGATCGGCAAAGCCTAAACCAGCCAGAATTTCCTTTTCAATCGTCTCCATCACCTCGGCCTCGACCTCGTCGATGTGGTCGTAGCCCTGCAGGTGCAGCAGGCCGTGCACCACCATGTGCGCCCAGTGGCCTGCCTCGCTCTTGCCCTGTTCGCGGGCCTCGGCCTGCACCACCGGGGTGCAGATGACGAGATCGCCCAGGTAGCCGCCGAGGTCCTCGGCAGGCAGGCCCGGCGGGGCCTCGAAAGGGAAGGAGAGCACGTTGGTGGGCCGGTCCTTGCCGCGGTAGTCACGGTTGAGCGTCTGGCTCTCGTCGGCCTCGACCAGGCGGATGACCACCTCGGCCTCGCCCTCGCCGCGCCAGGCGGCCTCGGCCCAGCGGGCGAGATCGGCATCGGCCGGGCGTGTGCCGGCAGCGGCGTCCTGCACCTCCACGGCGAGCCGGTTCATGCCTGGCCTTCGCCCTGCTCCGCGCGGTCGTAGGCCTGCACGATGCGCTGCACCAGCGGGTGTCGAACCACGTCGTGGGCGGTGAAGAAGCTGAAGCTCACGCCGTCCACGTCCTTCAGCACCTCGATCACGTGGCGCAGGCCGGACTTCTGGTTGCGCGGCAGATCCACCTGGGTCACGTCGCCCGTGACCACGGCCGTGGAGCCGAAGCCGATGCGGGTGAGGAACATCTTCATCTGCTCCACGGTGGTGTTCTGCGCCTCGTCCAGCAGGATGAAGGCGTCGTTCAGCGTGCGTCCGCGCATGTAGGCCAGCGGTGCGACCTCAATGATGTTGCGCTCGATGAGCTTGGCCACCTTCTCGAAGCCCAGCATCTCATACAGCGCGTCGTACATGGGCCGCAGGTAGGGGTCGATCTTCTGCGCCAGGTCCCCAGGCAGGAAGCCCAGGCGCTCGCCGGCCTCCACCGCCGGACGCACCAGCACCAGGCGGCGCACCATGTCGCTCTCCAGGGCCTCCACGGCGGCGGCCACGGCCAGGTAGGTCTTGCCGGTACCGGCCGGGCCCACACCGAACACCAGGTCGTGCGACTGGATGGACTTGAGATAGCGTGCCTGGCTCGGCCCGCGCGCGCGGATGTTGCCGCGCTTGATGCGCAGGGTGAAGTCTTCCTTCGCCTCGGCCCGCTGCTCCAGCAGCTGCTCCACGCCGGATTCCTGCAGCCACAGGTGCACACTCTCGGGGGTGAGCTGCTCCTCGCGGGTCGCGCGGTACAGGTCGCGCAACAGTTCGCCCGCCGCCTGGGCCGGGCGGTGTTCGCCGATGATGTTGAAGTGGTTCGCGCGATTGTTGATCTCCACCCCCAGCCGGCGCTCCAGCTGGCGCAGATGCTCGTCGAACTGGCCGCAGAGATTGGCCAGGCGCGCATTGTCGGCGGGTTCGAGGGTCACGGCCACGGAACTCGGGTGGTCGTCGAGAACGGTTTCGGTCTGGATCTGAGCCAAGGAGCGGGTTACCTGCAGGAAATATCAGAGTGATGGGTCGAGTATACGTGATGATTCCCGTAGGAGCGCTGTTTCTGCCCTCTGGGTACGAGGCACGATTACGCCTCGCGGGGCCGGTCCAGACAATCGCGCCCTGCGGCGCTCCTACGGGTCACAGATGGGGATATATCCAGGAAATTCAAGCGCTCACCGCCACGCGCTCGCCGGTCTCGACATCCTCGACCGCCACCACCTCGCCCCGCAGGGAGTTCGGCAGGGCCTCGGTGATGCGCACGTCGACGAAACGGCCGATCAGGCGTTCGTGGCCGTCGAAATTGACCACGCGGTTGTTCTCGGTGCGCCCGGCGAGCTGCCTCGGGTCCTTGCGCGAGGGACGCTCGACCAGCACGGACTGCACCGTGCCGACCATGGACTGGCTGATGGCCTCGGCCATCTCCAGGATGCGGGCCTGCAGGCGCGCCAGGCGGGCCTTCTTCGCCTCCAGCGGCACGTCGTCCGGCAGGGACGAGGCCGGCGTGCCGGGACGGCGGCTGTAGATGAAGCTGAAGGAGGTGTCGAAGCCGATGTCCTCGATGAGCTTCATCGTGGCCTCGAAATCGGCGTCGGTCTCGCCCGGGAAGCCGACGATGAAGTCCGACGACAGGCTGATCCCGGGCCGCGCCTCGCGCAGGCGACGGATCTTCTGCTTGTACTCCAGGGCCGTGTGGCCGCGCTTCATGGCCGCGAGGATGCGGTCCGAGCCGCTCTGCACCGGCAGGTGCAGGTGGCTGACGAGCTGCGGCACCTCGGCGAAGGCCTGGATCAGGGAATCGGAGAACTCCACCGGATGGGAGGTGGTGAAGCGGATGCGGTCGATGCCGTCGATGGCCGCCACGTAATGGATCAGCAGGGCGAGGTCGGCGATCTCGCCATCGTGCATGCGCCCGCGGTAGGCGTTCACGTTCTGGCCAAGCAGGTTCACCTCGCGCACGCCCTGGGCCGCGAGCTGCACCACCTCGGCGATGACGTCGTCGAACGGCCGGCTGATCTCCTCGCCACGGGTATAGGGCACCACGCAGAAGGTGCAGTACTTCGAGCAGCCCTCCATCACCGAGACGAAGGCCGTCGGACCCTCGGCGCGCGGTTCCGGCAGGTTGTCGAACTTCTCGATCTCCGGGAAGGAGATATCGACGATGGGCATGTGGAAACGGCGCACGCCCTCGATCATCTCCGGCAGGCGGTGCAGGGTCTGCGGCCCGAAGACCACGTCCACACAGGGCGCCCGCTCCCGCAGGGCCTCGCCCTCCTGGCTCGCCACGCAGCCGCCCACGCCGATCACCAGGTCGGGTTTGCCGTCCTTCAGCGCCTTCCACTTGCCGAGCAGGGAGAATACCTTCTCCTGGGCCTTTTCCCGGATGGAGCAGGTATTCAGCAGCAGCACGTCCGCCTCCTCGGCGGACTGCGCGAGCTCCATGCCCTCAGACGCATTCAGCACGTCCAGCATCTTCGCCGAATCGTACTCGTTCATCTGACAGCCGTGGGTCTGGATGAAGACTTTCTTTGCCATCGCGGAATTATACAAGGCGGGAGAAGAAGACGACAGAACGGCAGCCAGCGCCCATCGCGGCTGCCGTCTCATCGAGGCGGCAGATCAGGCCCTGCCGCCGACGCATGAAGGCCTAGAACGGGATGTCGTCGTCGAAGTCGTCCATCGAGGGCGCAGGCTGGCTCGGGGCCTGGGACGGGGCGGACGACTGGCTGCCGCGGCCCTGGGGCGCGGAGTCGTAGGGGGCGTCGCCACCACGCCCACCGCCGGCACCGCCACCGAGCATCTGCATCTCGGAGGCGACGATCTCGGTGGTGTAGCGGTCCTGGCCGTCCTGGCCCTGCCACTTGCGGGTGCGCAGGCTGCCTTCGACGTAGACCTGGGAGCCCTTGCGCAGGTATTCGCCGGCGATCTCGGCCAGGCGGTTGAAGAAGACCACGCGGTGCCACTCGGTGCGTTCCTGGCGCTCGCCGGTGTTCTTGTCCTTCCACTGGTCGGTGGTGGCCAGGGAGATATTGGTAACGGCGCCGCCGCTGGGCATGTACTTCACTTCGGGGTCGTTACCCAGGTTGCCGACCAGGATGACCTTGTTTACTCCGCGTGCCATGTGTCTCCCCTCTTCTTGAGATGCGTTGATGCTGATCGGCCAATTCTACGCAGGGCTAGCCGAGAATTCACGCAAACCCTGTTCGTCCAGTGCGTGGCGCTCGACCTTGAGGTAGGCCACGCCCTCTTCGTGGGCGATGACGGCCTCGGCCACGCCCCGCACGGCGGTGAGGCGTCGCACGAGATCGCGGGCCCGGGCGGCATCCATGGGGCCGACGTTGAGCAGGTAGCTGGAGAGATACCGCGGGTGACGCATGGTGGCCGCCACCAGCAGCCAGGCCGCCACGCTCAGGCTGGTGAACCAGAACACGCCGTCGGCGCCAAAACGGCCGGCCAGGGCCCCGCCCACCGCACCGCCGACGAAGATGCCGAGGAACTGCGCGGTGGAGTACACGCCCATGGCGGTGCCCTTGCGGTCCGGCGGGGCGAACTTGGCCACCAGCGAGGGCAACGAGGCCTCGAGCACGATGAAGGCCCAGAAATACAGGAACAGGGCCACGGCGAGCCCGGTCAGGCCGTCGACCAGCAGGTAGGCGAGCTGGGCCAAGCCCAGCAGGGCGATGGCGCCCAGGAACACGGGCTTCATGCGCCGGTGCTTTTCGGCCACGATGATGAACGGGATCATGGCCAGGAAGGCGATGACCAGCACCGGCAGGTAGATGAGCCAGTGCTGGGCGCCCGGCAGGCCGGCCCCGACCAGCAGCGGCGGGATGACGATGAAGTTGGCCATCATGCTCATGTGCAGGACGAAGATACCCAGGTCCAGGCGCAGCAGCTGGCCGTCACGCAGCACGCTGCCGAGGCTGGCGGGCTCGGTCTGGGCGTCGCGGTGAAAACGCACGGCGGCCGGACGCGGCACGACGAAGGCGATGATGCCGATGGCAATCACGGCCAGCGCGGCGGTGATCCAGAAGATGCCGGGCACGCCGATCCAGCGATCCAGCACCGGGCCGCCGATCATGGCCACGGCGAAGGCAATGCCGATGCTCATGCCGATGACGGCCATGGCCTTGGCGCGGTGCTCCTCCCGGGTGAGGTCCGCGGCCAGGGCCATCAGGGCGGCCGCCACGGCCCCGGCGCCCTGCAGGGCGCGGCCGAGGATGACGCCGTGGATGGAATCGGCGGTGGCGGCCAGCACGCTGCCCAGGGTGAAGACGACCAGCCCCCCGATGATCACCGGCTTGCGGCCCAGGCGGTCGGAGAGCATGCCCAGCGGCAGCTGGAAGGCGGCCTGGGTGAAGCCGTAGACGCCCAGCGCCATGCCCACCAGGAAGGGCGTGACGCCGGCCAGGTCCTCGGCGTAGAGGGCGAACACCGGCAGGATCATGAACAGGCCGAGCATGCGCACGGCATACACGCTGCCCAGCGAGAACGCGGCACGCCTCTCGCGCGGGGTCATCTGGTCGGAATAACCGGACTTCAAAGCCTTTCCTTTCTGCCTGGGGAGATCGCGGGAGGCGTATCTTAACAAGATTCCCCCCGCAGCATGGTATCGGGGACGTGAGGCGCCCGATGAACGCCCCACTCCCCCGTCTTTCCCGTGGCGACGGGAATCCTGCCGGTGCGGATCAATCCCGTGGCGTTTGTGTAGTACACTGGGCTGTTTCGCCGGCCGCCCCCCGAGCCGGGGGATTTGACTGGCACAACAGCTCCGCCTACGAGCCACTGGATTCGGTAAGCCCATGGATTTCATACGTATTCGCGGTGCGCGAACGCACAATCTCAAGAACGTCGACCTCGACCTGCCGCGCGACAAACTGATCGTGATCACCGGCCTGTCGGGCTCGGGCAAGTCGTCGCTGGCCTTCGACACCATCTTCGCCGAGGGCCAGCGCCGCTACGTGGAGTCGCTGTCGGCCTACGCCCGCCAGTTCCTCTCCATGATGGAGAAGCCGGACATCGACCACATCGAGGGGCTCTCGCCGGCGATATCCATCGAGCAGAAGACCACCTCGCACAACCCGCGCTCGACGGTGGGGACGATCACCGAGATCTACGATTACCTGCGCCTGCTCTACGCCCGCGCCGGCGTGCCGCGCTGCCCGGATCACGCCATCGCCCTGGAGGCCCAGACCGTCAGCCAGATGGTCGACCAGGTGCTGGCCCTGCCCGAGGGCACCAAGCTGATGCTGCTGGCCCCGGTGGTGCAGAACCGCAAGGGCGAGCACCTGCAGGTGCTCGAGGAGCTTCGCGCCCAGGGCTTCATCCGCGCCCGCATCGACGGCACGGTGTACGAGCTGGACCAGGCCCCGGCCATGGATCTGCGGCGCAAGCACAGCATCGAGGTGGTGGTGGACCGCATCAAGGTGCGCGATGACCTCAAGCTGCGCCTGGCCGAGTCCTTCGAGACCGCCCTGCGCCTGGCCGACGGCATCGCCCGCGTGGCCTTCATGGACGAACCGGAGCGCGAGGAGCTGGTGTTCTCGGCCAAGTTCGCCTGCCCGGTGTGCGGCTACTCGCTGGCCGAGCTGGAACCGCGGCTGTTCTCCTTCAACAACCCGGTGGGCGCCTGCCCGAGCTGCGACGGCCTGGGCATCAAGCAGTTCTTCGATCCCGAGCGGGTGGTGGCCCGCCCCGAGGTGAGCCTGGCCGGCGGCGCAGTGCGCGGCTGGGACCGGCGCAACGCCTATTACTTCCAGATGATCTCTTCGCTGGCCACCCACTACGGCTTCGACATCGAGACCCCCTTCGAGGAGCTCGATGAGGACGTGCGCCAGGTCATCCTCTTCGGCAGCGGCGACGAGGAGATCGAGTTCTCCTACATGGGCAACCGCGGCCAGGTGAGCAGGCGCACCCACCCCTTCGAGGGGATCCTGAACAACATGGAGCGCCGCTACCGCGAGACGGACTCCAGCGCCGTGCGCGAGGAGCTGGCCAAGTATCTCTCCGTGCGCCCCTGCCCGAGCTGCAACGGCACGCGCCTGAACGTGCAGGCCCGCCACGTGTTCATCGCCGACAAGGCCCTGCCGGACATCACGGCCATGGCCATCGGCAAGGTGCTGGCCTTCTTCGAGGGCCTGGAGCTCACCGGCAAGCAGGGCCAGATCGCCGAGAAGATCCTCAAGGAGATCAACGAGCGCCTGGGCTTCCTGGTGAACGTGGGGCTGGATTACCTCACCCTGAGCCGCAGCGCCGAGACGCTCTCGGGCGGCGAGGCCCAGCGCATCCGCCTGGCCAGCCAGATCGGTGCCGGCCTGGTGGGGGTGATGTACATCCTCGACGAGCCCTCGATCGGCCTGCACCAGCGCGACAACGACCGCCTGCTGGCCACGCTCACGCGCCTGCGCGACCTCGGCAACACCGTCATCGTGGTGGAACACGACGAGGATGCCATCCGCACCGCCGACCACGTGGTGGACATCGGCCCGGGCGCCGGCGAGCACGGTGGCCGGGTGGTCGCCCAGGGCACCCCGGCCGAGATCGTGGCCAACAAGGACTCGCTCACCGGCCAGTACCTGTCCGGCCAGCGTGCCATCGTGGTGCCGGCCGAGCGCACCCCCATGGACCCGAAGCGGGTGATCACCATCCGCGGCGCGGCCAGCAACAACCTCAAGCAGGTGGACGTGGACATCCCGGTGGGTCTCATGACCTGCGTGACCGGCGTGTCGGGCTCCGGCAAGTCCACCCTGGTCAACGACACCCTGTACCGCTACGCGGCCAGGGCGATCAACAAGGCCGGCGAGGAGCCGGCGTTCTGCGAGGGCATCGACGGCCTGGAGCAGTTCGACAAGGTGGTGGACATCGACCAGAGTCCCATCGGCCGCACCCCGCGCTCCAACCCGGCGACCTACACCGGGCTGTTCACGCCCATCCGCGAGCTGTTCGTGCAGACCCCGGAGGCGCGCTCGCGCGGCTACCAGCCCGGGCGCTTCAGCTTCAACGTCAAGGGCGGGCGCTGTGAGGCCTGCCAGGGCGACGGCGTGATCAAGGTGGAGATGCACTTCCTGCCCGACATCTACGTGCCCTGCGACATCTGCCACGGCCAGCGCTACAACCGCGAGACCCTGGACATCCGCTACAAGGGCAGGAACATCCACGAGGTGCTGGAAATGACCGTCGAGGAGGCCGTGGGCTTCTTCGAGGCCGTGCCCGTGGTGCGGCGCAAGCTCCAGACCCTGATGGACGTTGGCCTCAGCTACATCACGCTGGGCCAGAACGCCACCACGCTGTCCGGCGGCGAGGCCCAGCGCGTGAAGCTCGCCCGCGAGCTCTCCAAGCGCGACACCGGCAAGACCCTCTATATCCTGGACGAGCCCACCACCGGCCTGCACTTCCACGACGTGGAACAGCTGCTGCGCGTGCTCAACCGCCTGCGGGACCACGGCAACACCATCGTGGTCATCGAACACAACCTCGACGTGATCAAGACCGCCGACTGGATCATCGACCTCGGCCCCGAAGGCGGCGACGGCGGTGGCCAGATCATCGGCACCGGTACCCCGGAGGACATCGCGCAGATCGAGGGCTCCTACACGGGCCGCTTCCTGGCACCGTATCTGGGGGTGAAGAAAGGGGCGAAGAGGGGCGGGAAACGCCAGGCGTGACAGGGGCGCGCCTGGCGCGCCAAACCGGTTTGGCTCTGTCCTCTGTGACCGCTGTGTGGCGCACAGACCTTCACGCCTAACGCCGGACACGACTACGCTCCGGGGGCACCATGGCAAAAACTCTCGCAGACGACGGACCACGCCCCATGCTCCATCTCTTCACCGATTTCGGCCCGCAGGGTCCCTATGTCGGGCAGCTCCATGCCGCCATCCTGCGTGAGGTGCCGGGGCTGACCGTCATCGACCTGCTGCATGACGCGCCGATGTTCCGGCCACGGGCAGCCGCGCACCTGCTGGCGGCCTGCGCAGGAGAATCACGGCCCGGCGAGGTGTTCGTCTGCGTGGTGGACCCCGGGGTGGGCACGGCGCGCCGGCCGCTGGCGCTGCAGGCGGAGGGACGCTGGTTCGTTGGGCCGGACAATGGCCTGCTGGACGTGGTCGCGGCCAGGTCGGCCGAGGCAGCCTGGTGGGAGATCACCTGGCGGCCGGCGCAGCTCTCGGCGAGCTTCCACGGACGCGACCTGTTCGCTCCGGTGGGCGCGCGCATCGCCGCGGGTGAGGCGCCGACGTCCTGGGGCGCTCCCTGCCCTGCCCCTCCGCAGAGCGTCGACGAGGGGCTCGCCGAGATCATCTATCTCGATGCCTACGGCAACGCCATGACGGGCCTGCGCGGCGATCAGGTGGAAAGGCATGCCCTGATGACGGCAGGCGGCGAACGCCTCTCCTATCGCCGCACATTCGGCGAGGCCGCTACCGGGGAGGCCTTCTGGTACGTCAATTCGCGGGGGCTGGTGGAGATCGCGGTGAACCACGGGAGTGCTGCGGCGCGACTGGGACTGGCAATCGGGATGCCGGTTGGGCGTGAGGCGTGAGGCGTGAGGCGTGAGGCGTGAGGCGTGAGGCGAAGAGCCTAACCGACACGGCGGGCACAAAAAAGCCGGGCAACGCCCGGCTTTTTTGTTGGTGAACAGGGCTTATTCGCCTGCTTCGGCCTCGCCACCGGCCTGCGGCTCGGGACGGTCGACCAGTTCGACGTAGGCCATCGGGGCGTTGTCGCCGGCGCGGAAGCCGCACTTGAGGATGCGCAGATAGCCACCCGGACGCGACTCGTAACGCGGACCCAGCTCGGCGAACAACTTGCCCACCACTTCCTTGTCACGCAGGCGCGAGAAGGCGACGCGGCGCTTGTGGACGCTGTCTTCCTTGGCCATGGTGATGAGGGGCTCGGCCACGCGGCGCAGCTCCTTGGCCTTCGGCAGCGTGGTCTTGATGGCCTCGTGGCGCAGCAGCGCGTTGGTCAGTGCCTGCAACGTCGCCTTGCGATGGCTGCTGTTGCGGTTCAGTTTTCTACCCGAATTGCGGTGACGCATGGCTGTGTTTCCTAAATCGTGCGGTTAAGACCAGGACTCGCTCAGGAGGCCTGCTTTTCGTCCTTCAGACTTGCCGGCGGCCAGTTCTCCAGGCGCATGCCCAGGGACAGACCGTGCGAGGCCAGCACGTCCTTGATTTCGGTGAGCGACTTCTTGCCCAGGTTCGGGGTCTTCAGCAGCTCGACCTCGGTGCGCTGGATCAGGTCACCGATGTAGTAGATGTTCTCGGCCTTGAGGCAGTTGGCCGAACGCACCGTCAGCTCCAGGTCGTCGACCGGACGCAGCAGGATCGGGTCAATCTCGGATTCCTTGGACTCAGGCTCGGCCGCCTCGGTGCCCTGCAGGTGGACGAACACCGCCAGCTGCTGCTGGAGGATGGTCGCGGCCATGCGAATGGCCTCTTCCGGGTCCACGGTGCCGTCGGTCTCGAGCTCGATCACAAGCTTGTCGAGGTCGGTGCGCTGCTCCACGCGGGCCGCTTCCACCTTGTAGGCGACGCGGTAGATCGGGCTGAAGCTGGCATCCAGCAGCAGGTGGCCGATCGGGCGGTCCTCGCTCTCGGCGGTGCGACGGCTGGCTGCCGGCACGTAACCACGCCCCTTGGCGATCTTCAGGGTCATGTTCAGCTCGCCGGCCTTGGTCAGGTGGGCGATGACATGATCCGGATTGACGATCTCGACGTCATGGTCGCCGACGATGTCGGCGGCGGTCACCACGCCCGGGCCCTTCTTCTTCAGGGTCACAGTGGCCTCGTCACGACTGTGCATGCGCACGGCTAGGCCCTTGAGGTTCAGCAGGATGTCGACCACGTCTTCCTGCACACCCTCGATCGAGGTGTACTCGTGGAGCACGCCCTCGATCTCCGCTTCGACCACGGCACAACCGGGGATGGAAGACAGGAGGATGCGGCGCAGGGCGTTACCCAGGGTATGCCCGAAACCGCGCTCCAGCGGCTCGAGAATGACCTTGGCGTTACGCTCGTTTTCAGCCTGAACAACGATGTTGCGCGGCTTGAGAAGATCTTTGGCCAGCATCGAAAACCTCTTGATCCGTGATTACTTGGAGTACAGCTCGACCACCAGAGATTCGTTGATCTCGGCAGGCAGGTCGGAGCGCTCGGGTACGGACTTGAAGACACCTTCCATCTTCTTGGTGTCGACTTCCACCCACTCGGGGAAGCCAAACTGCTCGGCCAGGGCCAGGGAATCCTGGATGCGGACCTGCTTTTTGGACTTTTCGCGCACGGAAACGGTGTCGCCGGCCTTGACCTGGTAGGACGGGATGTTCACCGACTGTCCATTCACCATGATCGCCTTGTGGCTGACCAGCTGACGCGCCTCGGAACGGGTGGCGCCGAAGCCCATGCGGTACACGACGTTGTCGAGACGGCACTCCAGCAGCTTCAGCAGGTTCTCACCGGTGGAGCCCTTGATCTGGGCGGCCGCCTTGAAGTAGTTGCGGAACTGCTTTTCCAGCACACCGTAGATACGGCGCAGCTTCTGCTTTTCACGCAGCTGCAGGCCATAGTCGGACAGACGCGTACGGCGATCGCCGTGCTGACCGGGGGCCTTTTCAGCCTTGCACTTGGACTCGAACGAGCGGGCGCGGCTCTTCAGGAAGAGATCCGTACCCTCACGACGACTCAGCTTACACTTGGGACCAATATACCTAGCCATCTTGAATCTCTCCCAACCTTAGACGCGGCGCTTTTTCGGCGGACGGCAGCCGTTGTGCGGGATCGGCGTCACGTCAGTGATGCTCTGGATCTTGTAACCGCAGTTGTTCAGCGCGCGGACCGCCGATTCACGACCCGGACCCGGGCCCTTCACGCGCACTTCCAGGTTCTTCAGACCGTAGTCCTGGGCGGCAGTGCCGGCACGCTCCGCGGCCACCTGGGCTGCGAACGGCGTGCTCTTGCGCGAGCCACGGAAGCCCGAACCACCCGAGGTGGCCCAGGACAGGGCGTTACCCTGGCGGTCCGTGATCGTGATGATCGTGTTGTTGAAGCTTGCGTGAATGTGCGCAATGCCGTCGGTGACGACCTTTTTGACCTTCTTGCGCGTGCGAGTCGGGGCCTTAGCCATAAGCCTCTAAATCCTGTCAGTACAATTACTTACGAATCGGACGACGCGGGCCCTTGCGGGTACGCGCGTTGGTCTTGGTACGCTGGCCGCGCACGGGCAGGCCACGACGGTGGCGCAGACCGCGATAGCAACCGAGGTCCATGAGACGCTTGATGTTCATGGAGATGTCGCGGCGCAGGTCACCTTCGACCGTGTACTTGGCGACTTCCTCACGCAGCTGCTCGACCTCGCCGTCGCTCAGGTCCTTGACCTTGACGGTGGGATCGATGCCGGTGGCGGCACAGATAGCCTGTGCACGCGTGCTGCCGATACCATAGATCGCCTGCAGGGCGATGACGGTATGCTTCTGCACAGGGATGTTGATACCTGCAATACGAGCCATTCGAAAATCTCTCCACGAAACGGCGGAAAAGCCGGCAATTCTAGCCGCCTTTTCGCCCTAATTCAACCAAGTTAACCCTGACGCTGCTTGTGGCGCGGGTCCTTGCAGATCACGCGAACCACACCGTTACGGCGCACCACCTTGCAATTACGGCAGATCTTCTTGACGGAAGCACGTACTTTCATCGTTCTATCCTCGATGCTTACTCGGCATTACCGCAACAGGCCGGTCTTGCCATAACCTTTCAGATTCGCTTTTTTCATCAGGCCTTCATACTGATGGGACATCAGATGGGCCTGAACCTGGGCCATGAAATCCATGACCACCACAACAATAATCAGCAGGGACGTACCGCCGAAGTAGAACGGCACGTTCCAGGCCAGAATCAGGAATTCCGGCAGCAGACACACCAGGGTGATGTAGATCGCACCCACCGTGGTCAGGCGCGACATCACACCATCGATGTAACGGGCGGTCTGCTCGCCCGGACGAATCCCCGGGATAAAGGCCCCGGACTTCTTCAGATTGTCTGCCGTTTCACGGGCATTGAAGACAATGGCCGTGTAGAAGAAGCAGAAAAACACGATCGCCGCCGCATAGGCCGCGACATACACCGGCTGACCGGGCGCTAGGGCATTGGCGATGTTCGCCATCCAGCCCATGCCCTCGGTGCGGCCGAACCAGCTGCCCAGCGTCGCCGGGAACAGGATGATGCTCGACGCGAAGATCGGCGGAATCACCCCGGCCATGTTCAGCTTCAGCGGCAGGTGGCTCGACTGGGCCGCGTACAGCTTGCGGCCCTGCTGGCGCTTGGCGTAGTTCACCGTGATGCGACGCTGACCGCGCTCGGCGAACACCACGAAGGCCGTCACTGCCAGGGCCATCGCCACCAGTAGCAACACCACCGGGATCGACAGCTGCCCGGTGCTGGCCAGCTCCAGCGTGCCCGCAAAGGCCGCCGGAAGGCCGGCCACGATACCCGCGAAGATGATCAGCGAGATACCGTTGCCCACCCCGCGCTCGGTGATCTGCTCACCCACCCACATCAGGAACAGGGTGCCGGTCACCAGTGTGATCGTCGTGGTGAAGACGAACGCCAGGTTCGTCTGACCATCGGCATGCCCCAGGTCCACACCCTGCCCGTCCAGGGCGAAGGAGATACCGATCGCCTGGAACAGGGCCAGCACCACGGTGCCGTAGCGCGTGTACTGCGTAATCTTGCGCTTGCCGCGCTCGCCTTCCTTGCGCAGCTGCTCCAGCGAGGGCACCACGTGCGTCATGAGCTGCATGACGATCGCCGCCGAGATATACGGCATGATGCCCAGCGCGAACACGGAGAAACGCTCCAGCGCCCCGCCACTGAACATGTTGGCCAGGTCCAGGAAGGTGCCGCTGTTCTGGCTGAAGAAATCGGCCAGGGCCGTCGGTTCGATCCCCGGGATCGGCACGAAGGTGCCGATACGGTAGACGATCAGCGCCAGCAGCACGAACACGAGTCGCTGACGAAGCTCCTTCACCTTGCCCAGCCCACCGAGGGCCGCGGCGTTCGCACCCTTGGCTGCCACTTAGTCCTCGACCTTACCGCCGGCCGCCTCGATGGCCGCGCGTGCACCCTTGGTGACGCCCAGGCCCTTGACCGTAACGGCCTTTTCCAGGCTGCCGGAGACGATCACCTTGGCCTTCTCGGTCTGCGCCGGGACGATATGGGCCGCCTTCCGGGCCGCCAGATCGATCACGTCCGCTTCCACCTTGGCCAGCTCGTTCAGGCGCACTTCCGCACGGGTGGCGGCGGCACGCGAGGTGAAGCCGATCTTCGGCAGGCGGCGCTGCAGCGGCATCTGGCCGCCTTCGAAACCGACCTTGTGGAAACCGCCGGAACGCGACTTCTGACCCTTGTGGCCACGGCCACCGGTCTTGCCGAGGCCGGAGCCGATGCCACGACCCGGGCGCTTGCCGTTGGGGCGGCTGCCCGGAGCAGCCTTGATGGTATTCAGGCGCATCTTAGGCTTCCTCAATCTTCAGCATGTACGAGATCTTGTTGATCATTCCGCGGTTTTCCGGGGTGTCCAGCACTTCCACCGTGTGGTGCATGCGGCGCAGACCCAGACCGCGCGCGCAGGCCTGATGGTTCTTCAGACGACCATTCAGACTGCGGACCAGGGTAACCTTGACCTTGTTCGCGTTCGCCATGACCTTAACCCGTAATCTCTTCGACTTTCTTGCCGCGCTTGGCGGCAATGCTTTCCGGCGACGCCATGGCGGCCAGGCCACCGATGGTGGCACGCACCACGTTCATCGGGTTGCGCGAGCCGATGCACTTGGCCAGCACGTTGCGCACCCCGGCAACCTCGAACACGGCACGCATGGCGCCACCGGCGATGATACCGGTACCTTCGGAGGCCGGCTGCATGAAGACCTTGGCCGCACCATGGCGGTGGGTCATCGGGAACTGCAGCGTGCCTTCCTTCAGGGAGACGGTGCACATGTTCTTGCGCGCCTTCTCCATCGCCTTCTGGATGGCCACCGGCACTTCACGCGCCTTGCCATAACCGAAGCCGACCTTGCCATTCCCATCGCCGACCACAGCCAGGGCGGTGAAACCGAACTGGCGGCCACCCTTGACCACCTTGGCGACTCGATTGACGGCGACCAGCTTTTCCTGCAGGCCGTCGGTATTGGACGAATTATCGAAATTTGCCATTGGTCTAACCCTTTAGAATTCCAGGCCGCTTTCGCGGGCAGCATCAGCCAGAGCCTTCAGACGGCCGTGGTACTTGAACCCGGACCGGTCAAAGGCCACTGCCGATACGCCCTTGGCCTTGGCACGCTCAGCAATCAGCTTGCCCACTGTCGTGGCAGCATCGCAGTTGCCGGTCGCCTTCAGGCCCTTCTTCACATCCGCCTCGACGGTGGATGCGGCGGCCACGACCTCGGAGCCATTAGGTGCGATCACCTGGGCGTAAATGTGACGCGGGGTCCGGAACACGCACAGACGGTGCTGACCCAGCTCACGAATCTTGGCACGGGCCTTGCGGGCGCGGCGCAAACGAGTAGCTTTCTTATCCATCGCTTCAGACCCTTACTTCTTCTTGGCTTCCTTACGGATGATCTGCTCACCCGCGTATTTGACACCCTTACCCTTGTAAGGCTCCGGCGGACGGAAACCACGGATTTCGGCGGCCACCTGACCCACCACCTGCTTGTCGGCGCCCTTGACGACGACTTCGGTCTGGCTCGGGGTTTCGACGGTGATCCCTTCCGGCACCTCGTAGTTGATCGGGTGCGAATAACCCAGCGCCAGGTTAAGCACCTTGCCCTGGGCCTGGGCACGATAACCCACGCCGACCAGCTCGAGCTTGCGCTCGAAGCCCTGGCTAACGCCAGTAACCATGTTGTTCACCACGGCACGCATGGTACCGGCCATGGCATAAAATGCATCGTTGCCACCACGGGGCGCGAAGTTGAGGACCTTGTCGTCCTTCTGCACTTCCACGTCGTCGTGGATGCGGTACTCGAACTGGCCCTTGGGACCCTTGATCGACAGCACCTGGCCGTTGACGTTCACATCGACGCCGGACGGCAGTTCAATCGGTTTCTTAGCTACGCGTGACATCGCTCACCCCTTACTCGACCGTGCAGAGCACTTCGCCGCCATGGCCCGCTTCACGGGCAGCGCGATCGCTCATGACACCTTTGGACGTGGAGACAATGGCGACACCCAGCCCGCCAAGCACGGTCGGGATTTCGTCCTTGCCACGGAACACACGCAGGCCCGGGCGACTCACGCGCTTGAGCTTGGCGATAACCGGCTTGCCATCGTAGTACTTGAGCGAAACCACGAGGCTGCGCTTGTTGCCTTCCTGCTCCTCGACCTTGAAGTCGGCAATATAGCCTTCGTCCTTCATGACCTGCGCAATGGCGGCCTTGAGGGAGGAAGCGGGCATGGAAACCTGGACCTTGCCGGCCTGCTGACCATTGCGGATGCGGGTCAGCATGTCGGCGACCGGATCAGACATACTCATTGTATCGATATCCTCTAGTTAAGAATGATTACCAGCTGGACTTGACCAGGCCCGGCACATCGCCGCGCATGGCGGCTTCGCGGAGCTTGTTACGGCCAAGACCGAACTTGCGATAGTAGCCGTGCGGACGGCCAGTCAGGTTGCAGCGATTGCGCTGACGGGACGGGCTCGCATCACGCGGCAGCTTCTGCAGCTTGGCGACGGCCTCCATACGCTGCTCGAAGTCAACGCTCGGATCCTTGATGATTGCCTTCAGCTCAGCACGCTTGGCGGCGTACTTGGCTACCGTCTTGGTGCGCTTGAGTTCGCGCTGCAACATGGAAGTCTTTGCCATTCGCCTAACCTCAGTTCTTGAACGGGAAGTTGAAAGCCTGCAGCAGGGCGCGGGCTTCCTCATCCGTCTTCGCGGTGGTGGTCACGGTGATATCCATGCCACGCAGCGCGTCGATCTTGTCGTAATCGATTTCCGGGAAGATGATCTGCTCCTTCACGCCCATGCTGTAGTTGCCACGGCCATCGAAGGACTTGCCATTCAGTCCACGGAAATCACGGATACGCGGGATCGAGATATTGATCAACCGATCCAGGAATTCGTACATACGCTCACGGCGCAGGGTCACCTTGCAGCCGATCGGCCAACCGTCACGGATCTTGAAGCCAGCGACGGACTTCCGCGCCAGGGTCACGACAGGCTTCTGACCGGAAATCTTGATCATGTCGCCGACGGCATTGTCGATGATCTTCTTGTCAGCGACAGCCTCGCCCAGACCCATGTTGAGCGTGATCTTGGTGATACGCGGCACTTCCATGACGCTCTTATAGCCAAAACGCTCCATGAGCTGGGCCACCACGGTATCACGATAATAATCTTTGAGTCGTGCCATTGCCGTTTACCTTTATGCGTCCACTACTTCTTCGTTGGACTTGAAGTAACGGACCTTGCGGCCGTCCTCCAGAATCTTGAATCCAACGCGGTCACCCTTGCCGGTGGCCGGGTTGTACAGCATCACATTGGACACATTCAGGGGCATTTCCTTTTCGATAATGCCACCGGAAACACCCTGAGCCGGATTCGGCTTCTGGTGTTTCTTGACCATGTTGATGCCCTGCACGACGATCTTGTCGTTATCCATCACACGCTGGACGGTGCCACGACGGCCCTTGTCCTTGCCCGCGATCACGACTACTTCGTCACCTTTACGAATTCTGTTCATTTTTCACCCCCGCCTTACAGCACTTCAGGCGCAAGAGAAATGATCTTCATGAAACGCTCGGTACGCAGTTCACGCGTCACCGGGCCGAAGATACGGGTGCCGATCGGCTCAAGCTTGTTGTTGAGCAGCACGGCAGCATTGCCGTCAAAACGGATCAGCGAACCATCAGGGCGACGCACGCCCTTGGCGGTGCGAACCACGACCGCATTGTACACTTCACCCTTCTTCACCTTGCCGCGCGGGATCGCGTCCTTGACGCTCACCTTGATAATGTCGCCGATACCGGCGTAGCGGCGATGCGAGCCACCCAACACTTTGATGCACTGAATTCTGCGCGCACCACTGTTGTCGGCCACATCCAAAACGGTCTGCATCTGAATCATGGCGCTGTTCCGCTTGTCTGTTCGTTTTTAACCTGTTACTCGCTCGCGCGCTCGACGACCTTAACCAGAGACCAGGTCTTGGTTTTGGACATCGGGCGACACTCGCGGACCATGACCGTATCACCGGTCTTGCACTCGTTGTTGGCATCATGCGCATGCAGCTTGGTGGAGCGACGCACATACTTGCCATACAGCGGATGGCGAACACGGCGCTCTACGAGCACGGTGATCGTCTTGTCCATCTTGTCGGACACAACGCGCCCGGTGACGGTGCGCTCAAGTTTGGTTTCTTCACTCATGACAGCCATCACCCGTTACGTTTCTTTTCGTTCAGGACCGTCTTGATGCGCGCGATATCGCGACGCACGCTCTTGATCTGGCTGGGCGACTGCACCTGGCCAACGGCCTTCTGCATGCGCAGCTTGAACTGGTCCTCGAGCTTGCTCAGCAGCTCACCCTGGAGCTCGTCGACGCTCTTTTCACGAAGTTCGGTCGCTTTCATCACATCACCGTCCGAGTGACAACCACAGTTTTCAGCGGCAGCTTGGCAGCCGCCAGCCGGAAGGCCTCACGTGCCACATCTTCGGAGACACCTTCCATTTCATAAAGCATACGGCCGGGCTGAATCTGGGCGACCCAGTATTCGACGTTGCCCTTACCCTTACCCATACGCACTTCCAGCGGCTTGGTGCTGATCGGCTTGTCCGGGAACACACGGATCCAGATCTTGCCACCACGCTTGATGTGACGGGTCATCGCACGACGGGCCGCCTCGATCTGACGCGCCGTGATACGACCGCGCTCAACCGCCTTCAGACCGTACTCACCAAAGCTGACCTTGTTGCCAACCTGGGCCAGGCCACGGTTGCGGCCCTTCATCTGCTTGCGAAATTTCGTTCTCTTAGGCTGCAGCATGGTTCAACCCCTTAGTTTGCAGCAGTCTTCTTGTCTTTGCCGGTTTCGGTCTTCGCTTCGAGATCGAACACCTCACCCTTGAAGACCCAGACCTTCACACCGATGATGCCGTAGGTGGTGTTCGCCTCGGCAAAACCGTAATCGATATCGGCGCGCAGGGTGTGCAGCGGCACACGGCCTTCGCGGTACCATTCGGTACGGGCAATCTCAGCGCCATTCAGTCGACCCGAGACACTCACCTTCACGCCCAGGGCACCCAGGCGCATCGCGTTACCGACAGCGCGCTTCATGGCGCGGCGGAACATGATGCGACGCTCGAGCTGATTGGCAATGCTCTCGGCCACCAGCTGCGCGTCGACCTCGGGCTTGCGGATCTCCTCGATATTGATCTTCACGTTGTTCAGATCAAGACCAAGACGCGCAGCAACTTCACGACGCAGATTCTCGATATCCTCGCCCTTCTTGCCAATCACGATACCCGGACGGGCAGTGTGAATGGTGATGAAGCAGGCGCGCGCCGGACGCTCGATCTGAATGCGGCTCACGGAGGCCTGCGCCAGCTTTTTCTTCAGGAACTCGCGAATATCGAGATCCTGGTAGAGGAAATCGGCGTAGTCCTTGCCTTCGGCATACCACTTGGAAGTCCAGTCAGTCGCGACGCCCAGGCGAAAACCAGTCGGATGTACTTTCTGTCCCATTACGAACCCCTTGTCACTTCTCGCCAACCGCCACAGTAATGTGGCTGGTGCGTTTCAGGATCCGGTTCGCACGGCCCTTGGCGCGAGCCTGGATACGCTTCATCGTCGGACCCTCGTCGACGTAAATCTTGGCAACCTTCAGCTCATCGATGTCGGCGCCTTCATTGTGCTCGGCATTGGCAATCGCCGATTCGAGCACTTTCTTCACAATGCGCGCCGCCTTCTTGGGGCTGAACGCCAGAACCTGGAGCGCACGATCAACCGGCATCCCACGCACCTGGTCGGCAACCAGTCGGCACTTCTGCGGAGAGATCCGCGCAAACTTCAGACGAGCTGAAACTTCCATCGTCAAACCTCTTTACTTGGCCTTTTTATCGGCCACGTGGCCCTTGTAGGTACGCGTGGCAGCAAACTCACCGAGCTTGTGGCCTACCATGTTTTCGCTGACCAGAACCGGCACGTGCTGACGGCCGTTGTGAACGGCGATCGTCAGACCCACCATCTCCGGCAGAATCATCGAGCGGCGCGACCAGGTCTTGATCGGACGCTTGTCATTGCTTTCAATGGCCTTCTGCACCTTCTGCATCAGATGCAGATCGACAAACGGGCCCTTTCTGAGTGAACGCGGCACTTGGCTATCCTCTCACTTACTTCTTGTTGCGACGACGGACGATCATCTTGTCCGTGCGCTTGTTGGAACGCGTCTTGTGACCCTTGGTCGGCATACCCCAGGGGCTGACCGGATGACGGCCGCCGGAGGTACGGCCTTCACCACCACCGTGCGGATGGTCGACCGGGTTCATGGCCACACCACGAACCGTCGGGCGCACGCCGCGCCAGCGCTTCGCACCGGCCTTGCCGAGCTTGCGCAGATTGTGTTCGGAATTACCGACCTCACCCACGGTGGCACGGCACTCGACCGGAACCTTCCGCATCTCGCCCGAACGCAGGCGCAGGGTGGCGTAGGCGCCTTCACGTGCGACCAGCTGCGCCGAGGTGCCAGCGGAACGCGCCAGCTGGGCGCCCTTCTGCGGCTTCATCTCGATGCAGTGCACCACGGTACCCACCGGGATGTTGCGCAGCGGCAAGGCATTGCCCGCTTTGATGGACGCATCCACGCCGGACTGCAGCTTGTCACCCGCTTCGACGCCACGGGGCGCGATAATATACCGGCGTTCACCGTCCGCGTACAGCAGCAACGCGAGATGGGCGCTACGGTTCGGATCGTATTCCAGGCGCTCGACCTTGGCAGGAATACCGTCCTTGTCGCGCTTGAAGTCGACGACACGGTAGTGCTGCTTGTGACCACCACCCACATGACGCGTGGTGATACGGCCGTAGTTGTTGCGACCACCGGACTTGCTCTTCTTTTCGAGCAGCGCACGATGCGGGGCACCCTTGTGCAGGCCCTGCCCCTTGACGCTGACGACGTGACGGCGGCCCGCGGAAGTCGGTTTTGCCTTGACGATAGCCATGATTCTCTACCCGTTCCTTATTCTGCGCCGGTGAAGTCGATGTCCTGGCCTTCCGCCAGCGTCACGTAGGCCTTTTTCCAGTCCTTGCGACGACCCTGCATCTGACCGAAGCGCTTGTTCTTGCCCTTCATGTTCACAACACGCACGGCCGTGACCTTCACATTGAAGAGCTTCTCGACGGCGTGCTTGATTTCCAGCTTGTTCGCGTCGGTGGCCACCTTGAAGACGTGCTGCTGGGCAGCATCGGCAACCATCGCAGCCTTTTCGGACACATGCGGCCCGACCAGCACCTGGAAGATACGCTCCTGATTCATGCCAACCACTCCTCGACCTGCTTGAGCGCCGCGACGGTGACGAGCACCTTCTCGAAACCAATCAGGCTCACCGGATCCAGCCCGGCAACCTCGACGACGTCGACATGCGGCAGGTTACGCGCAGCCAGGTACATGTTCTGATCGGCCTGATCCGGCACGATCAGCACGTTGTCCAGCGACAGCGCACCCAGTTTTTCCACCAGGGCCTTGGTCTTCGCACTGTCGACAGCAAAGCTCTCGACGACGACCAGACGCTCCTGACGGGCCAGCTCGGAGAAGATGGAGCGCATTGCGGCACGGTACATCTTCTTGTTGAGCTTCTGGCTGTAATCACGCGGCCTGGCGGCGAAGGTGGTACCACCCGAACGCCACAGCGGGCTGCGGATGGTGCCGGCGCGCGCGCGGCCCGTACCCTTCTGACGGAAGGGCTTGGCGCCGCCACCACTCACGTCGGAACGGGTCTTCTGCGCCTTGGTGCCGGCACGACCGCCGGCCATGAAGGCCACGACCGCTTGGTGCACCAGCGTCTCGTTGAATTCCTTGCCGAAGACCTCGTCGGAAACGGTGGCCTTGGCCTTACTGCCTTGAACCTGCAATTCCATGACCATCAACCCTTCGTCTTGACCGCGGGACGCACGATCACGTCGCCGCCCTTGGAACCGGGAATGGCACCCTTGACCAGGATCAGGTTGCGCTCGGCATCCACGCGCACAACCTCGAGGTTCTGCGCGGTGTTGCGAACGGCACCCATGTGCCCGGCCATCTTCTTGCCCTTGAACACGCGGCCCGGCGTCTGGTTCTGACCGATCGAACCCGGGGCACGATGCGACAGCGAGTTGCCGTGGGTATTGTCCTGACCGCGGAAGTGGTGACGCTTGATGGCGCCAGCAAAACCCTTACCCTTGGTGATGCCGGTGACATCAACCTTCTGGCCGGCCTCGAACAGATCGACCTTGAGCTCGGCGCCCACGGCCAGATCGGCACCTTCCTCACCCTCCAGGCGGAACTCCCAGAGGCCGCGGCCGGCTTCAACGCCAGCCTTCGCAAAATGACCCGCTTCCGGCTTGGTGATACGGGAGGCCTTCTTGCTGCCCGTCGTCACCTGCAGGGCACGATAGCCGTCGAGCTCCTCGGTGCGCAGCTGCGCAACGCGATTGGGCTCCACTTCGATCACCGACACCGGCTGGGACGCGCCGTCTTCGGTAAAGACGCGGGTCATACCAACCTTTCGGCCGACTAATCCGATTGCCATGACGCTACCTCACTCCAGGCGCCCGGGCGGCCCGGACGCGCAAAATCCTGAAATCTCTAAATTTCGCGGCCCGGCGCGGGGAAAACCCACACCGGGCCGCAAAGAGCCGGCAATTATGCCAGAACTAAAATAATTAGTTAAGCTTTATTTGCACGTCGACGCCTGCAGCCAGATCCAGCTTCATCAGGGCGTCCACGGTCTTGTCCGTCGGATCGACGATATCCATCAGGCGCTTGTGGGTACGGATCTCGTACTGGTCCCGGGCGTCCTTGTTGACGTGCGGGGAGATCAGCACCGTGTAGCGCTCCTTCTTGGTCGGCAGCGGGATCGGGCCCTTGACGCGGGCACCGGTCCGTTTGGCCGTCTCGACGATCTCGGCGGCCGAGCGATCGATCAGGCGATGATCGAAGGCCTTGAGACGAATGCGAATGGTTTGAGTCTTCGTTGCCATCTTGATTACTCGATAATCTTGGACACGACGCCGGCGCCGACGGTGCGGCCGCCTTCGCGAATCGCGAAACGCAGGCCTTCTTCCATCGCGATCGGCGCGATCAGCGACACCGTCATCTTGACGTTGTCGCCCG